>JAQGIJ010000616.1 GCA_028291285.1 Phenylobacterium sp.
ATTCAAGTCCCGCGATGCAGGCTCGTCGCGAGCGCATCCTGGACGAAGCCCTCAACTTAATCTCAGAGCAGGGGATGGCAGGCTTCAGCCTGCTCGAGTTGTGCCGGCGCGCTGACGTCGCAAAGCAGACGCTGTACTACGCATTCGGCAGCAGAGAGGGCCTGATCGCCGCGGCGATCCGCAACTTCTTCGAGAAATACGAGCGCAAGATTCCGTATCACAGCCCGACCGGGTCGCTCGAACGCCTCCTTGAGCGGGTGGTCGCGATCGGCCAGCGCAATCTGACGATCCGCAACTATGTCGCCGCCATCGTCTCCTTCTACTATGGCGGGAGCACCAGCCCCGAGCTCTGGCGGGCCCTGCACGACATCACCACCCTCCCCCAGCGGCCCTACGTGGAAGCGCTTCGCCGCGCGCGGCAACTGCAGCCGTGGGTCAACCCGCAGCAGCTCATCGACGGGCTCGACGCCCAGCGGCTGGCGGTCTCCAACGAATGGGTCCAGGGCCGCATTGCCGACGATGAGATGACCGACCGCATGGTCTTGAACCTGCTGACCTTCCTGCTCGGATCGGTGCGCGGGGCCGCCCGGACGCACATCGAGCGGACGCTGCGCGAGCTGACGCGGGTCGGCGCCGTCGCCTACGTCGCGGACCTGGCGAAACAGGCGCCGCCGGCCAAGTCCGAAGCGACCGGCTGATCCTCCGCCGCCCCTGGGCGGCTGGAAAGACACTCGCTCAAGTCGTGGGTGCGCGCCGCGCCGGTCCGATAGCGCTTGCTTGTTGCAACGCCGAGCAAGCGCCTCCAAGGCACGCCATGGAATCTGACCTGGAGGTCAAAACTGCAGGCCTCCTTCTGTAAGCCCGCCCTCGGGCGCGGCCGGATCTGGATCGAAGCATGAGCGCCGGAGGCCCGCGGGCGCGGGCCCCCAGGCTCCGCTAGGCGCGCTCGGCCGCCTGCGCCTTGTTCGCCGCCGCCATCGCCTTGGCATCCAGGCCGGCGATCGCGCTGCCGCTGACCGCCTGGTTATGTGCGTGGGCGAGGTGGTGCATGTGGAAGACGGCGTCCATACCCGTGCGCTTGCCGCGCAGGTCCTCGATGTGGTTGATCGCCTGCTTGGTGAGCATCATGCCGAACCGCGGCCGCGTCGCCAGCTCGGCGGCGATGCCCTCGACCTCCTTCTCGAGATCTTCGCGGGCGACCAGGCGGTTGACCATGCCGAACTGGTAGGCGCGCTCCGCGGGCATCCGCTCGCCCAGCAGCAGCAGCTCGCGCGCGACCCGCGGCGGCAGCTCGAAGGCGTGCGCGAAATACTCCACCCCCGGAACGCCCATCCGCACCACGGGGTCCTGGAAGAAGGCGTCGTTCGAGGCGACGATCAGGTCGCACACCCAGGCGAGCATCAGGCCGCCGGCGATGCAGCCGCCCTGCACCATGGCGATCATCGGCTTGGGGATCTCCTGCCAACGACGGCAGAAGCCGAGATAGGCGTCCTGCTCCAGGACGTACTGGGCCTCCGCGCCCGGCGCATCCACGTGGCTGTACCAGAGCGCCTTGCGCTCGCGCTCCCGGTCCCGGTCCTTCTCGGCCGTGCCGAGATCGTGGCCCGCCGAGAAGTGCTTTCCGCGGCCGCCCAGGACGATGACCTTCACCGCGTCGTCGTCGACGGCGTGGCGGAACAGGTCGTCCAACTGGTTCAGCATCCGGTAGTTCTGGGTGTTGGCCACGTCCGGCCGCTCGAGCATGAGCCAGGCCACCGCGTCACGGCGCTCGTAGCTGACGAAGGCGGGCTCCTCGCCGTTCTGGACCCGCTTCAGCGGATGAGTGGTGGCGGTGGACATGGGGGTTTCCTCAGGTTCTGTCGGGGTTTGGCGTCGCGCCGCAGGATACCGGAATCCAAGCAGAAGCAGAACCCCGTTACAATCCGGAAATTGCCCTATCGTGCACATTTTGATTGACACTCAGGCTTGCAGGCTGATCATCACTGAAGCGAGCAGCAACCCTCCGAACGCCCGGATCTCGGGCGAAGCGGACAATCAGGACAGGACACCATGGAAGGCGATCTCGGGGCCTTCAGGATCGAGGTGCGCGACTGGCTGAGCGCGAACTTCCCGCCCTCGCTGCGCGGCCTGGCGCCGCTGCACAATCCCACCGAAGGGACCGAGCGCCACGAGAGCCCCGACTATCACCGCTGGGTCGAAGCCGTGGGCGAGAAAGGCTGGGGCCTGCCCACCTGGGCCGTGGATTATGGCGGCGCCGGCCTCCGCGCCGAAGAGGCGGAGGTGCTGGCCCAGGAGTTCGCGCGGGCTGAAGCCTTCAATCCGGTCGTCGGCCTGGGCGTGATGATGCTCGGCCCTACCCTCCTCGAGTTCGGGAACGAGGCGCAGAAGCGTCGCCACCTGCCGCCGATCGCCCGCGGCGAGAGCCGCTGGTGCCAGGGATTCTCGGAGCCCGGATCAGGATCCGACCTGGCCTCGCTGCAGACGCGCTGTGAGGACAAGGGCGACCACTGGCTGGTCAACGGCCAGAAGATCTGGACCTCCTTCGCCCACATCGCCGACTGGTGCTTCTGCCTCGTGCGCACCGACACCACGCGCAAGCAGGCCGGCATCACCTTCCTGCTCATCGACATGCGGACGCCCGGCGTGGAAGCTCGTCCGCTCAAGCTGATCAACGGCGCGTCGCACTTCTGCGAGGTGTTCCTGAACGACGTCGAGGTGCCCAAGGCCGAGACGGTCGGCGAGGTCAACGGCGGCTGGACCATCGCCAAGCGGCTGCTGCAGCATGAACGCAACGGTCTGTCCGAGCAGCGCAAGGCGACGATCGACCTCCTTCCGCTGGCGCGTGAGTACGTCGGCCTGGACGCGGCGGGCCGTCTCGCCGACAGCGACCTGCGTCAGCGGCTGCTGGACCACCTGATCACCGATCGGGCCTACGGGCAGACGATCGCGCGCCGGGCCGCGGCCCTCGAGCAGGGCTCGCCGCATGCGCCTGCGGTGTCGACGCTGAAGAACCTCGGCGCGCGCGTCGCGCAGGACCGCCACGACCTCGCCGTCGAGATCCTCGGAAACCGGTCCCTGGGCTGGGCGGGAGAGCTCTACGGCGACGAGGAGCTCGGGATCGTCCGCGACTGGCTCTACAGCAAGTGCTTCTCGATCTATGGCGGCAGCCACGAGGTGCAGAACAACATCACGGCGAAGCAAGTCCTGAACTTGCCCGAGCAATGAGTGGGGGAATCTGTGGTCGCCGTCACGCGTGAAGATCGTGAAATGCTGGCCGACGCGGCGCGCTCCTGGGTGCGCGAGCGCGCGCCCGTAAGCGCACTTCGCAAGCTCCGAAGCCAGCATGCCGAGCTCGGCTACGATCCGGATCTGTACGCCGAGATGGTCGCCATGGGCTGGACAGGGATGATCGTGCCCGAAGCCTACTCGGGTCACGAGTTCGGCTTTCAAGGCATGGGCCTGCTGGCGGAGGCGCTTGGGCGCAACCTGGCGCCGTCCCCGCTCATCGCCAGCGCCGTCACCGCGGCCTCGGCCCTGCTCCTCGGCGGGACGCAAGCCCAGAAGGCGCAATGGCTGCCGCGGCTGGTGGACGGGTCGAGCATCGGCACGCTGGCCCTGGAGGAGGCGGCGCGGCACCAGCCCGCGGGCGTCGCCCTGACGGCCAGCCGGTCCGGCGACGGATGGCGGCTGGACGGATGGAAGCGGCCGGTCGAGTTCGGCATGGCGGCCGACCTGTTCGTCGTCGCGGCGCGGACCAGCGGGCGCCCCGGCGAGGCGGCCGGCGTCAGCCTGTTCCTTTGCGAAGCCTCGAGCGAGGGCGTGGAGCGTCACCCGCTGACCCAGATCGACGCGCGCGGCGACGCCGCGGTGCGGTTCCAGAGCGTCGCGCTAAGCCGGGCGCAGCTGCTTGGCGCGGTGGACGAGGGGCTCGGCCTGTTGGATCAGGTCCTCGACCGGACCCGCGCCGTGCTGGCCGCCGAGATGCTGGGATCGCTGCAGGAGGCCTTCGAGCGGACGGTCGACTACCTGAAGATCCGCAAGCAGTTCGGCCGGCATATCGGCTCGTTCCAGGCGTTGCAGCACCGGGCGGCCGATCTCCTGGGCGAGATCGAGCTCGTTCGCTCCGCGGTCTATGCGGCGCTTGCCGCCCTGGATTCCGGCTCAGAAGACGTGGCCCTGCTGGTTTCGTCCGCAAAAGCGCTGGCCGGCCGCACTTTCGGCCATGTCGCTCGCGAGATGATACAGATGCATGGTGGGATCGGCATGACCGACGAACACGACGCCGGCCTCTACTTGAAGCGCGCCCACGCCGCCGATATCTCGGCCGGAAACGTCGCCTTTCACCGTGAGAGGTTTGGTAAGCTGCTGGGTGTCTAATTTGCCGAACGGCAGGCATCCGCCCACTCGTCGCTCGGCGAGGGGTCAGAACACCGACAGGAGCCGATGAGCACAGATTCCACGGGCCGTCCGGCGCCGCTGGTCCGAGGCGGCGGCCAGGGATACGCCAGTTCCTCGATCATCGAGCGACGGCGCCGCATCCTGTCGACCGCCCGCAGGATGATCGCCAGCGAGGGTATCGCCGCCCTCAACATGGACGAGATCTCCCGCCGCGCCGAAGTTGCGAAGCGGACCCTCTACAATGCGTTCCAGAGCAAGGAACGGCTGATCGCGGCGGCAATCCACCAGTATTTCGAGGACTACGAGGTCGAGCTGGTCTACAGCACGCCGCCTGCGACGGCCGAGCGGATGGCCGAACACTTGGCGCTTGTGGCGCAGCGGAACCTCTCGATCCGCAACTACACGCGCGCGCTGCTGAACATCTATTACGCCTCGGACGTCGAGCCCGACATCCGGCGGACAATCGGCGAGATCGCCGCCCACTCGCACCGGCCCTGGATCGATCGCCTGCATGCCGAGCGCCAGCTGCAGCCTTGGATCGACCGCGATACCCTGGTCGACGACCTGGTGCGCTACCGCTACGCGGTCGCCAACGACTGGGCGCACGGCCGGATCCCCGACGAGCGCCTCGCATCGACCCTGATCGTCGGCGTCATGACCATGGTGATCGGCGCGACGAAGCCGCGCGCCCGGCGCGAGAGCGAGGACGTCCTGAAGGACCTCGAACGCTATGTCCGCGGCCGCGGCAGGCCCGCCAAGGGCGGCTCCGAAGCCGCAGCCTCCTGACGAAGCCCTCGACGCGGCCTCAGCGCGCCGAGTTGCCGATCACGTCCGGCATCGAATGCCGAAGCCCCCCACGGCCCCAGGCGTAGAGCGCGATCCCCGGGGCCATGACGAGAAACACCGTGACGATAAGCGAGTCGCCGACGCGCGTGGGATCGCCGAACAGCTTGTCGGTGAGCAGCCCGACCAGCGAGGTGCCGACCCCCATGGCGATCAGGCCGGTGGCCATGACATAGAGCGCCGAGATCCGGCCGCGCAGGTGCTGCGGCGTCACCATCTGGATCGCCGCCGGCCCCATGCTGGCGGAGGACAGCATGAACCCAAAATAGAGGGTGATCAGGACGATGCTGAGCCAGCCGTCGCGCACCCAGTAGGCGGCGACCGCCAGCGGCAGGGCGACCAGGCCGGTCAGCATGCACCAGAGCAGCGGCGCGTCCTGGCGGCCCCTGCGCATCAGGTGGTCGACGATCATCCCGTGCAGCGGCAGCGTGAGCGCCCCCAGGATCTGCGCCAGGCCGAGGCGCACCCCGATCTGGTCCGGCCGCCAGTGGTGCACCCGGGCGAAGAAGGCCGGGCTCCAGGTCTGCATGGCGATGGTCATGGAGTAGACCAGCCCGAAGCCCAGGAAGATCGAGGCGAAGGTGCGGGGATGCTGGCCGATGAACCGCAGGGCCTCGGCATAGCCGCCCGCGCCCGCCGTCCTGGGCTTGGCCTGCCGTGGCGGCTCCTGGAACGCGAGCACCAGGAAGGCCAGCAGCAGGCCCGGCGCGCCAACGTAGATGAACACCTTTTGCCAGGGCGCGAGCATCCCCAGCAGCGGCCAGACGGAGGCGCCCTCCTCCACCACGTGGCGGACGAGCGGCCCGCCGAGCAGGAACACGATGCCGGCTCCCATGACCCCGCCCATGACGAAGATGGACATGGCGGCCGAGACCTTGGCCGGCGGGAAGCTGTCGCCGATGATGGAATAGGCGCCCGTGCCGAACCCGGCCTCGCCTGCGCCCACCAGAGCGCGGGCGATCAGCAGGAACAGGAAGCCGTTGGCCAGCCCGCAGCTGGTGGCCGCCAGGCTCCAGATGAAGATCGAGAGGAACAGCACCAGCCGCCGGCTGTAGCGGTCGAGGGCCAGGCCCACCGGGATCGCGAATATCGAGTAGAGCACCGCGAAGGCCGGGCCCTGCAGCATGCCGATCTCGAGGTCGCTCAGGTGAAGGCCGGCCTTGATGGAGTCGACCTGCAGGGCGACGATCATGCGCGCGGCCAGCGACTGGATGTAGAGGACGAACAGCACGGCGACCGTGATCCAGCCCATCGCAGCGCTTGGGTAGCGCATCCGCTCAATCACGCCGGCAGGCTCGGCGACGCCTTCAGTGGCCACGGGTCGGCTCGAATCCACGGTGGCCATCGGCTTTCCAATCAGATGCGAAGGGGTTGACCATCATTTCGAACCTCGGCAGCATTTTCTGCACCGCAGTCTAGAATTTTCCCGCGCGGCAGAAGCCGGGAGGCAGGTTTGCGAAGCCGCCTCAGTCCCGCTTGGGACGGGGGCGGTCGAGCTGAAAAGCGTCGCTGTTGCGGACATACCAGCCGCTGCCATGGGTGCGGCCGACCAGCTTCATGGCGGGCGTGGTGAGATAGAGCCGTTGCGGATCGAGGACGAACTGATCGGCGATGTGGGCGTAGAGCACCTCGCCGAGCACCACCGTCTGCTGGGTCCCGATGTCGAGTGCGACCAGCTTGCGGCATTCGAAGGAGACCGGCGCGCTGGCGATCCTCGGGGGTGCGATCACAACGCTGGCGACCGTTTCGACGCCGGCGAGCTCGATCTCGCTGACGTCGGCCGGCGCATCGATGCTGGACAGGTTCATCCGGTCGGCGTCCGCCTCGCAGACGAGGTTCACGACGAATTCGCCGGTGCTGATGATGTTCGCGGCGGTGTTCTTCAGCCCGCCGGAGCCCGGCTCCTTCAAGAGCCCAAGCGCCACCAGCGGCGGCTCGTGACCGACGGCGTTGAAGAAGCTGTAGGGCGCGGCGTTCACCACCCCGGTTTTCGACAGGCTGGTGATCCAGGCGATCGGCCGGGGCGTGATGGTGTTGGTCAGCACCTTGTAGCGCTCGGCGGTCGATGCGCTGCGGAGATCGATTTCCACGTCAGGCCTTCCGTTCCGCCTTCGCCGCGATGAAGGCCGCGCGGGCGCGGGGGACCTCCTCCCCCGCCTGACAGCTGTGGCAATAGGCCAGCTCCAGGGCGTGGGTCGCCTCGAGGGTCGACTCCTCGGCGACGTGCAGCAGACGCTTGGTGAGCTCCACGGCGTTGCGGTTGCCCTTGCCCATGGCGCGGGCGAAGTCGGACGCCGCCGAGAGCGCCTGGCCCGGCTCGACAAGCCGGGAGACCAGCCCCAGCGCACTCGCCTCCTCCGCGTCGATCGACCGGCCGGAGAACAGGAGTTCCGCCGCCCGCCGCCGGCCGAGCTGGCGGCCGAGCAGCCAGGCGGCGCCGCCGTCCGGAACCAGGCCGAAATCGACGAACGGCGCGCCGAAACGAGCCGCCCGGGAGGCGAAGACGAGGTCGCAGGCCAGGGCGAGGCTCCAGCCGACGCCGAAAGCGCCCCCCTCCACCGCGGCCATGGTCGGGACCGGGAGCCCGCGGAGGCGGGCGATGTTGCGCTGGCCCATCTCCAGCCGGGCGGCGAGCCGCAAGGCCCCGTCGCCCCGTGCCGGCGGCGTCTTGACGTCGCCGCCGTTGCTGAAATAGCCCTCGGCGCCGGTGACGATGACCGCGCGGACGGAGCTAGCGCGCAGAATCTCGTCGAGCGCGGCCGAGAACGCGTCCCACATGTCGAAGGAGACGGTGTTGCGCGCGGCGGGCCTGTTCAAGGTCAGGACCACCAGCCCGTCCTCCCCCCACGCCGTCACCAGATCCTGGGATTCCACCCTTGAAGCCTCGCTGAAGACCCGCCGGCGACACCAATTGGGCGCTTCGCCACGCGCCGGGGGTGCTCCGCAAGGGAAGTGGTGACCTCGACCGCAGCGCGCCGATGCGTCCGCGCGAGGCCGACCGGATCGGCCGTCCCTTACCCAGCGTCACTCCCTTTGTTATGATGCACTCTGGTGCAATATCTTGGGCGAGTCAAACCTGACTGGCCGTCGCCCCCAGGAACGGGCGACGGCCATCTGGAGCTGTTCGCCGCCGGCGGCAGTCCCGCCGGGTTATCCCCATGGTGAAGGCCATCAGGCGCCGCTGGTGGGGCGCCCGATCACCCTCTGCCGCCGTGTCCGCCGCCCACTCCCCCCGCGTGCCCGCCGCCCGCGTGTCCGGCGGACGGGGCATGGCCTTGGATATGCTGGAAGCCGCCGCCGCCCTGGTGGTTGAAATGCCCGGCCATGTCGGGGCGGAAGTGTTGATGGCCGTCATTGTAGAAGAACCGGCCCTGGGGGCCCCAGAAGCCGCCGCTGAACGGGCCGTAGTAGCCGTCGTAATAGCCGTCGTAATCGACGTCGGCATAGGCCGAAGGCGGGCCGTCCATATAGCCGTGGGCGCAGGCCGACAGGAGCCCGGCGGCTCCAACCGCGATGGCGATTGATCTGATCTTCATGTCCCTGATCCGTGTCTAGCCGGACTTCGCGTCCGCTAGGCTACGTTTGCGTT
>JAQGIJ010000099.1 GCA_028291285.1 Phenylobacterium sp.
GCCGGTGGCGGGCTCGTAGAAGGCCGCGTCGGCGCCCTCGCCGAGCTTCACGCGCGCCAGGGTCTGCAAGGTCGAGAGCTTGAAGACGGTGGTGCTGCCGTCCTCGTTGGCCGTGTAGCCGCGGTCGGCCTCGGGCACGAGGGCGGCGATATTGGCGCCGGCGGAGTTCTCGATCGTCGCCACCGGCCGGCCGGCCTTGGCGTCGTAGACGGTGACCCCCGCGCCGCGCCGGGCGACGAACAGGTAGGACCGCGCCGGATCGATCGACAGATAGTCCCACGCCGGGGAGGCGCCTTTCAGGGTGACGGCGGATTCCAGCCGATAGCCGGGGGCGGCCTGCGCTTCCCCGGCGGCCACGCACATCCCGAGCAGAACGGGGCCCAGGACAGCCACGGCCGCCCGCCTCCAGACCGACATCGATCGTCCTCCCGCATCCTATTGGTATTTCGTTGGCGCATGGATGGGCGGCCAACCTGAACCGACCCTAACCCGCGGCTGAACGCCCTTTCAGGTTAGGCCGCCGCTGCCGGCGCCGGCCCGCATTGGTCCATGTCGGGCTTGCGAGCAGCCCAAAGGCTGCGCTAGCCCTGTCGACCAATGAAGGTGATGATCGTCGAGGACGAGGTGCGGTTGGGACAGTTCCTGCGGCAGGGACTGTCGGAGCACGCCCATACGGTGACCTGGGTGCAGACCTGCCGGGACGCCAACGACGCCCTGGTGGAGACCAAGTACGACCTGATCGTGCTCGACCTGTCCCTGCCGGACGGCGACGGCATCGACCTGGTGCGCGAGTGGCGGGCGAGCGGGTTCAACGAGCCGGTGCTGATCCTCTCGGCCCGGGACAGCCTGGAAGACCGCATCAAGGGCCTGGACGTCGGCGCCGACGACTACCTGCCTAAGCCGTTCAGCCTGGAGGAGCTGCTGGCGCACATGCGCGCGCTGCTCCGCCGCCAGTCGGTGCTCAAGCAGACGGTGCTGGAGCGCAACGGCATCAAGCTCGACCTGCTGGGCCACACGGTGCACGTCAACGGCGCCCCGGTGGACCTCACGGGCCGCGAGTACGCGCTGCTGGAGATCTTCATGCAGAACGGCGGGCGGGTGCTGACCCGCACCCTGATCTCCGAGAAGATCTGGTCGTCGCACTATGACGTCGATACCAATCTGCTCGACGTCTACATGAGCCGGCTGCGCGCCAAGCTCGAAGGCGCCCTGGGCAAGCCGGTGTTCAAGACCGTGCGGGGGATCGGCTACCAGCTGCTATGAGGTCGATCGGCGCCCGTCTGACCTTCTGGTATGCGCTCAGCGCGACGGTCACGATGGCGATCCTGTTCCTGGCCGGCTACCAGCTGCTGGAGACCCGGCTGATCCACGGCCTGGACCAGCTCAACGAGGCGGAGTTCCGTCAGCTGCAGGCCCGCCTCGGCCCCGACTACAAGAACCTCGATTCCCGCGTGATGGACGAGCGGATCCGCAACACCAGCGAGTCCGGGTCGGTGCTGTTCTACATCGCCATCGACCAGCCCAAGGCCGACATCAAGTTCAAGTCGCACAACCTGAACGGCCGCGACATCCCGGACGTGAAGGGCAAACGCGCCTACTCCGCGGCCGTCCCCGCGATCGGCGACCTGAGGATCGACGAGTTCCTGCTGCCGCCGTTCGACGTCACCATCGCAACGTCCGCGCGGTCCGTGCACGACGGCATGCGCGAATACCTGAAGGTCAGCCTCAGCCTGCTGTTCGCCATGCTGGTGGCGAGCCTGGGGATCGGGCTGGGCCTGAGCCGGCTGCTGCTGCGGCCGATGCGCGGGATCCGCGAGACCGCCAACCGGATCGGCTCGGACAATCTCTCCGAGCGCATCCCCGTGGCCGACGTGCAGGACGAGCTCACCGAGCTGGCCAAGCTGCTCAACCAGATGTTCGGCCGGCTGGAGTCGGCCTTCGACCAGATCCGCCGCTTCTCCGACGAGGCCTCGCATGAGCTGAAGACGCCGCTGTCGCTGATCCGGCTGCACGCCGAGAAGATGCTGGGCGACCGGGACCTGCCGCCGGCGCACGCCGAGGCGCTGCTGGTGCAGATCGAGGAGCTCGCCCGGCTCAACCAGATCATCGACGAGATGCTGTTCCTGTCGCGGGCCGAGGCCAAGGCGATCGCCTTCGACCTGCGGCCGCACGACCCGGTGCGGTTCCTCGACAACTTCGCCCAGGACGCCCAGGCGCTGGCCGAGCACACCGGCCGCCGCTTCGAGTGGAGCCACGCCGGCGCCGGCCGCGTCGCCTTCGAGGACAAGTGGCTGCGCCAGGTGCTGCTGAACGTGCTCACCAATGCGCTCAACGTCTCGCCGCCCGGGGGCCTGATCAGGCTGACGTCGAGCCTCGCCGCCGAGGTGTGGCGGGTCAGCATCGAGGACGAGGGGCCGGGTCTCTCCGCCGAGCAGCGCGCCCGGATCTTCGAGCGCTTCGTGCGCTTCAACACGCCGGCCAGCGGCGACCGCGGCAGCGGGCTTGGCCTGACCATCTCCAAGAGCATCATCGACCTGCACGGCGGGCGCATCCACGCCGAGGCGGCGACCGGGCCGCATGGCCTCAAGCTGGTGTTCGAGATTCCCACCGAAGCGAGCGGCAGGCTGGCGGCCTGAGGCGCCGGGGCAGGCCGCCGGAATTTGCGGCCGCCTGAATTTCCGTTCAGCCGAATGACAGGTTTGCGACAGCTTGGTGGCAGACCTGAAGGCGGCAAAGGCCACGCTACGACGTGCGCCTGATAACGCCGCTGCGGCCACCTAGAAGCCGCCGGCGCACAGGGAGGATCCGGGATGACCTATCGTCAGTGGCTGCTGGGCGCAGCGTCCCTCGGCGCAGGCCTGTTCGCCTCCGCGGCCGTCGCCGCCGAGGCTCCGGCAGGCGCCAAGTCCGCAGCCCCGCCCCCCGCCGGCGGGGGAGACGACGTCGCCGAGGTGGTGGTCACCGGCCGGTTCCTGGCCACCGGCGCCTTCAGCGGCACCAAGCTGAACATCCCGGTCGCCGACACCCCGATGAGCGTCTCGGCCTACACCCGCGCCTTCATGAACGCGATCGAGGTGACCAACGTCGCCGACCTCTACCCCTACATGACCGGCGTCCAGCGGGCCGGCAACACCGGCTACGACATCACGCTGCGCGGGTTCAAGACGTCCGGCAACGACCGCAACGCCATCATGACCGACGGCCTTCCGGGCCTGACCGTCCGCTTCGGCTCGCCGCCGACGATCGGCACCGACCACATCGAGGTGGTGAAGGGGCCGGCCTCGATCCTCTACGGCCAGGCGCAGCCCGGCGGCTTCGTGAACATCATCACCAAGAAGCCGCGCGACGTGCAGGAGACCGAGGTCGAGACCCGGTTCGACAAGGGCGCTGGCAGCGTCGACCGCACCAAGGGCGTGATCGTCTCGGCGGACTCGACCGGGCCGATCACCAGCGACGGCAGCCTGCTGTACCGCCTGATCGGCGAGACCGGCTACGACTCAGGCTTCCGGGTGAATTCCTACGAGCGGCCGATCTACGTGGCGCCGAGCCTGACCTGGAAGGTTTCCCCCGACACCGAGCTCACGCTCCAGCTCGAGTATCGCCGGACCAAGACCCACTACGACACCTATCTGGTGGCGCCGCACAAGGACATCGCCTTCGTCGCCCCGATCGACACCAGCTACCAGGAGCG
>JAQGIJ010000126.1 GCA_028291285.1 Phenylobacterium sp.
GAGAACTCGCCGAACACGAAGCGCTCGCCGTGCGCCGCCACCCGCTCGCGCACCACCGCCATCAGCGCCTTGTTCTCCTCCAGGTTTGAGTCGTGCAGGTGGCGCTGCAGGTTGCCCGCGTGGCTCCAGTTGAGCGCCGTGCGCTCGGCCTCCGGCACGGGCGGATTGTCGGTGAGCGCCGCGTCGTGGAGGAAGGTCCCGGCGACATCCAGCCGGAAGCCGTCGACGCCCTTGGCCAGCCAGTGGTCGAGCACGCCGAGCGCCGCCTCCCGGGCGGCCGGCGCGCGCCAGTTCAGCTTCGGCTGCTGGCGCAGGAACTTGTGGTGATAGTGCTGGCGCCGCTTCGGCTGGTAGGCCCAGGCCGGCCCGCCGAACACCGACAGCCAGTTGTTCGGCGCGGTCCCGTCGGGCTTGGGATCGGCCCAGACGTACCAATCGGCCTTGGGACCCTCAGGGCCGCCGGTCAGGCTCTCCAGGAACCAGGGGTGCTCGTCGGAGGTGTGCGACAGCACCTCGTCCAGCAGCACCCTAAGCCCGCGGGCGTGCGCCGCCTCGAGCAGCCGGTGGACGTCCTCGGGCGCGCCATAGTCGGCCTGGACGCCCTCGAAGTCGGCGATGTCATAGCCCCAGTCGCGGTTCGGCGAGGGGTGGATCGGCGAGAGCCAGATCCCGTCCACCCCCAGCCCCTGGATGTAGTCCAGCTTGGCCAGGACCCCCGGCAGGTCGCCGTGGCCATCGCCGTCGCTGTCGAAGAAGCTCCGGACGTAGACGTGGTAGAGGACCGCCCCCCGCCACCACGGCGCCACGTGTCAGGCCTCGCGGATATGGTGGATAATGCGCGAGACGATGCCGTACTCCTGGGCTTGTTCGGCGTTCATCCAGAAGTTCCGCTGCGTGTCCTTGACGATCCTCTCGACCGATTGGCCGGTCTCCTGGGCGATCATCCGGTTCACCCGGTCACGCATGCGGATGATCTGCTCGGCCTCGATCTGGATGTCGGAGGCCTGGCCGCGCATGCCGCCCGCCGGCTGGTGCAGCAGGAAGCGGGTGTTGGGCAGGCAAAGGCGGCGCTCCTTCTCCGCGCCCAGGTAGATGTGCGCCCCGGCGCTGGCCACCCAGCCGGTGCCGATCACGGTGACCGGCGCGCCGCAGAAGCGGATCATGTCATGGACCGTGTCGCCGCTCTCCACGTGGCCGCCCGGCGAGTTGATGAGCATCC
Source organism: Phenylobacterium sp. (assembly GCA_028291285.1). The sequence goes on from JAQGIJ010000126.1 coordinate 1,220, forward strand.
GGATCGGAGCGTCGCTCTCGGCCGACAGCGCGGTGAGCTGGGCGGTGACCCGCTCGGCCAGGCGCATGTCGATTTCGCCGAACACCAGCACGGTGCGCGACTTGTAGAGCGCGTTCTGGACCGGGCCCGAGGTCATCGGCATGTCGGGCTGGCGGCCCTTTTCGTCCTCGTCGTCGTCGCCGTCGTCGAGCCAAGCCGTCCACTTCGTCATAGGATCTCCTAAGGCCTTCGCCGAGATGGCGGACGCGGTTCGCGCCCTGCCCGCAGCTGAAGAATGGTGGACTAGCAGTTATTGGTCCCGGTGCGCTCCGGCAAGCGGCAGGCCGCGGAATTGCGCTAGAAGGGCCGCATACGGCGCAGCCAGGGACGCTGGCTTGGATGCTGCGCCGGGAGATAGGGAGAACCAGATGGCAGACGCAACCGAGGCGCAGGTGGTGACCGGCGGGCTCTTCGACCTGACCGGCAAGGTGGCGGTGATCACCGGCTCGACCCGCGGCATCGGCCGCGCCATCGCGGAGCGGATGGCCGAGCACGGCGCCAAGGTGGCGATCTCCTCGCGCAAGCCGGAGGCCTGCGAGGCCGTGGCCGCCGCCATCAACGCCAGGCGCCCCGGCCACGCCGCGGCGATCCCGGCGAACATCTCCTCCAAGGCGGACCTGCAGCGGCTGGTGGACGAGACGCGCCAGGCGTTCGGGCCGGTCGACATCTGCGTCTGCAACGCCGCCTCCAACCCCTACTACGGGCCGATGTCCGGCATCTCCGACGACGCCTTCCGCAAGGTGCTGGAGAACAACATCATCGCCCAGAACTGGCTGATCCAGATGGTCGTGCCGGACATGCAGGCGCGCCGCGACGGGGCGGTGATCATCGTCTCCTCGATCGGCGGCCTGCGCGGCACCCCGGTGATCGGCGCCTACTCCATCTCCAAGGCCGCCGACATGCAGCTGGCGCGCAACCTGGCCCTCGAGCTCGGACCGCACAACATTCGGGTCAACTGCATCGCGCCAGGCCTGGTGAAGACCGACTTCGCCCGGGCGCTGTGGGACAATCCCGAAGGCGAGCGTCGCGCCCAGGAGGGGACGCCGCTGCGCCGTCACGGCGAGCCCGACGACATCGCCGGCGCCGCAGTGTTCCTGGGCTCGCGCGCGGCGGCCTGGATGACCGGCCAGACCATCGTCATCGACGGCGGCGTCACGAGCTAGCGCCGGAGGCTCAGCTCCCGCGCCTTGACCAGCCGGGCGACCCCCTCGTCCAGCACCGCGTCCTGCGTGGCGAAGCAGAGGCGCAGGATGGTGGTGACCGGGTCCTGCTCGTAGAGGGCCGAGACAGGGATCGCGGCGACGCCGGCGTCCTTCACGGCGCGCAGGGCGAAGTCCCGGTCCGGTTCGTCCACGCCGGAGGCCGCCAGGTCGAGGTTGAGGAAATAGGTCCCTTGCGAGGGCAGGACGGCGAAGCCCTCGCGCCGCAGCGCCTGGTCCAGCCGGTCGCGCGACCGCTCCAGGCTCCGCGGCATGCGCCGGAACCAGTCCGCGCCGGTCTCCAGCCCGAAGGCGACGGCGGCCTGCAGGTTGGGCGGGGTGGTGAAGGTCAGGAACTGGTGGGCGCGGGCCAGCGTCTGGGTGAGCTCGGGCGCCGCGCACACGAAGCCCACCTTCCAGCCGGTCAGGCCGAACATCTTGCCCGCCGAGCCGATCTTCACGGCGCGCCCGCGCATGCCGGGGAAGCTCATCAGCGGGCGGTGCGCGGCGTTTCCGAACACCACCTGCTCCCAGACCTCGTCGCAGATGGCGATGGCGTCGTGGGCGACGCAGAACTCGGCGAGCAGGGCCAGGTCCTCAGCCGGCAGCACCACGCCGGTGGGGTTGACGGGGTTGTTCAGCACCACGAACCGAGTGCGCTCAGTGAAGGCGGCGGCCAGGGTCGCGCGGTCGAAACGCCAGCCGGGGGGCGACAGGCGCACCAGCCTGGGCGTCCCGCCGGCGCGGCGGATCATCGGCAGATAGGCGTCATAGACCGGCTGGAAGACGATCACCTCGTCGCCTGGCTGAAGCAGCCCGAGGAAGGCCGCCGCCAGCGCCTCGGTAGCGCCGGAGGTGATGGTGACCTCGCTCGCCCAGTCGAGGTCGAGCCCCTGATGGGCGCGGTAGTGGGCGGCCACGGCCTGGCGCAGCTCCGGCAGCCCCGCCATCGGCGGATACTGGTTGGAGCCGGTCATCAGCGCCTCGGCGGCCTTGGCGCGCACCGCCTCGGGGCCGGGGTCGTCGGGGAAGCCCTGGCCCAGGTTGATCGCGCCCCGTTCCCGCGCCAGGCCGGACATCGTCTCGAAGATGGTCGTCGGCAGATTGGCGAAGATCGGGTTGGCCATCCGCTCCAGCTAGCCGAGAAGCTTCAGCGCGGCGAGCGCGATCAGCGTCGCCACCACCACGGTTGCGCCGATCCAGACGGACCGCAGGGTCTCGCTGTGGTCGTAGCGCCAGCGGCGCATGTCGTGACGCATGCGGGCGGCGCCGTGCCGGCTCTCTCGCTGGGTCCAGGGCATGAGCATCCTAACTCCCGGCCCGCCAGCTAAACCACGGCGGAGCCGGATAGGATGCACAGTCCGCGCCCCAACCGCGTCCCTGGCCCGGCTTGCCCGGGCCGCGGCGTTGGGGGTCAGGCCACCGCCGTCAGGTCGTCCGACTCGCGACTGATCGCCGAGGCCAGCGCGTTCAGCAGGGCCTCGGCGGTGATCGGCTGGCTCATGTGCAGGTCCGCACCGGCCTGAACCGCCTTGATGGCGGCCGCGCCGTCCGGCGCGATGGCGAGGATCGGGGTGCGGCGCGCCTTCGCCTGCCGTTCGGTCCGGCGGATGGCGCGGATGCCGGCGATCGACTCGGTGGTGGCGACATTGACCAGGATCAGGTCGAACACCCGGGCCTCGGCGGCCAGCGCCGCCTGCAGGCCGGTGGTCACGTCGACCAGCTCCACCTCGGTCTCGGCGGCGTGCAGCATGGCGCGGATCGCATAGCGGCTCTGGGCGTCGTCGTCGGCCGAGAGCACGCGGATCTTGTCCCGCTCAGGCTGCTTGCGGCGCTCGCCGCCCTCCAGCGCCTCGCTCAGCAGCGCCTCGAGCGAGCCGGCCGCGGTCTCGATCACCATCACCACCTTCTTCAGCTCCGGCGTATCGCAGAGCTTGGTGAGCACGGTGGCGGCGCCCAGCACGCCGGCCAGGGGCGCGCGCACTTCCGGGCCCATGTCGGCCAGCAGCGCCGAGGTGTTCTCGGCCTGGGTCACGGCGCCCTGCAGCTTCACCAGGGTCGATTGCAGCTCGCGATAGGAGGCGCGGCCGTCGTCGTGCTCGCGCTTGCGGCGGATCTGCATCTCGGCGCGGGCGTAGGCCACCTCGATGTCCACCGGCTTGGTGACGTAGTCGTTGGCGCCCAGGCTCAGCGCCTCGACCACGTCCTCGCTGGCCGACTTGCCGGTCACCATGATGATCGGCAGCTCGGTGGGGCTGCGGCTCTCGCGCACCTGGCGCAGCACCTCGAGCCCGTCGATCCCCGGCATCTGGATGTCGAGCAGCACCAGGTCGAACGGGATCATGGCGATCAGCGACAGCGCTTTGGCGCCGTCCGGCGCCTCCATCACCTCATAGCCGATGCGCGTGAAGCGCCGGCGCAGGATGGTTCGGTTGTCGTCGTCGTCGTCGACGATCAGCAGGCGGATGGGGACGGGGGCGTTCGCCATGGGGGCTCACAGTTCAGCTATCGCGGCTCGGGCGGGCCAGAAGGTGAGTAAGCGAAGCAACCTTAAGGACGCGTTTGCGCGCAAGCTTACCTGCGGCTTAGGACTCGCCTCGGCCGCCCGGCCACGGCTTGCTTACCTTTCCTCAAGCATTTGCCGCCTCCATGGGGCATGCTCCTGGAACGTATGCCGAACACCGCGATTCGACCTCTCCGCATCCTGGGGCTCGACCCCGGCCTGCGCCGCACCGGCTGGGGCGTGGTCGCGGTCTCCGGCGCGCGCCTCGCCCACGTGGCCCACGGGGTCATCGCGCCGAAGGAAAAGCTGGCCTTCGCCGAGCGCCTGCTCGCCCTGTTCGAGGGCCTGGTCGAGGTGATCGCCGCCTACGCGCCCGACGAGGCGGCCGTGGAGGAGACCTTCGTCAACACCAACGCCTCTTCGACGCTGAAGCTGGGCCATGCCCGCGCCTGCTGCCTGATCGCCCCGGCCCGCGCGGGCCTGTCGGTCGCGGAATATGCGCCGTCCGTGGTGAAGAAGGCGGTGGTGGGCACCGGCGCGGCCGAGAAGGACCAGGTGGGCTTCATGGTCCGCCGCCTGCTGCCGGCGGCGGGGGAGATGGGCGCCGACGCGGCCGACGCGCTCGCGGTCGCCATCGCCCACGCGCACCATCGCACGGCCCGGCGCCTCGGAGACGCCGCATGATCGGCCGGCTGCGCGGCGTGGTCACCGAGGTCGGCGAGGAGGAGGTGCTGATCGACGTGGTCGGCGTCGGCTATGTCGTGCGCTGCGGCGCGCGGACCCTCTCGCGGCTGCCCGCGATCGGCGAGGAGGCCGTGCTGCACGTCGAAACCCAATGGGCCGAGCAGACCGGCATCACCCTCTACGGCTTCCTCTCGCGCGACGAGCGGCGCGCCTATCTGGCCCTGCGGGCGATCCAGGGCGTCGGGCCCAAGGCGGCGCTCTCGGTGCTGGACGTGCTGCCGCCCGCCGAGCTTGCCTCGGCGGCCGCCCGCGACGACAAGGCCACGGTCGCCCGGGCGCAGGGCGTGGGGCCCAAGCTCGCCCAGCGCATCGTCACCGAGCTGAAGGGCAAGCCGCTCACCGACCTCACCGCCACGTCCTTCCACCCGCTCCCGCT
>JAQGIJ010000131.1 GCA_028291285.1 Phenylobacterium sp.
TGGCGGTCAGCGCCAACCCGGCTGTGGGCTTCGCCGCCTACTACGCCGCGGCGCGCGAGTTTCCCGGTCGCGACATCACCCTGCGGCATAAGGACCGGGTCCTGAGCCGCTGGACCGGCCGGTCGCACTGAGCGGCCGGGCGGATGATCCGCGGCAGGCAACCTCTCAAAGGACCCGGCCTGGCCGGGCTGGGCCCTGCCGCCACCGGTCAGCTGCCCTATGCGGTGGAGCTGTGGAACCTGCCGCGCACCGAGCCCGAGCGGATCATCGCCCGCGCCGCCAGCGCGACCCTGGCGCGCGCCATCTTCGCCGCCGCCCAGAACGAACATCTCGGCCGGCGGATCGTGCTGCGCCGCGGAAGCCAGGTGCTGCAGCAGACCGAATAGCGCAGCTTGGCGCGTCGGGCGCCGGTCAGCCTCGCCACGCCGGTCGCGGCTGACGCGCCGCTGGCCGGGGTTAACGGCGCTTAACACTCGCCGCTTGACGCGGGTCGGGCGCAGCCTTAGGCGCAGCGGCTCATCACGAGCGCCTGCGGGTCCATGTACAAGCTGGTCATCTTCGATTTCGACGGCACCTTGGCCGACAGCGCCCGCTGGCTGGTCGGCGAGCTCAATCCCCTGGCGCGCCGGTTCGGCTTCCGCGAGGTGGGCGAGGCGGAGATCGAGCGGCTGCGCGGCTGCGACAGCCGCCAGGTGCTGGACTACCTGCGCGTGCCGGCCTGGAAGCTGCCGTTCATCGCCGGCCGGCTGCGGCGCCGGATGGCGGCCGAGGCCCAGGGCATCCCGCTGATCCCCGGGGCCAAGGCGCTGCTGCGCCGGCTCGCGTGCCAGGGCGTGGTGCTGGGCGTGGTGAGCTCCAACTCCGCGGCCAACGTGCGCCGCATCCTGGGTCCGGAGGCGGCGGCGCTGATCGAGCACTACGCCTGCGGCGCCTCGCTGTTCGGCAAGGCGGCCAAGTTCCGCAAGGTGGTGCGCCGCGCCCACGTGAAGCCTGCCGACACCCTCTGCATCGGCGACGAGACGCGCGACATCGAAGCCGCCCGCGAGGCGGGCCTCGCCTGCGGCGCCGCGGCATGGGGCTACGCCACCCGCGAGATCCTCGCCGCGCGCGCGCCGACCTGGCTGTTCGAGACCCCCGACGAGGTCGCCACGCGGCTGGCGGCCTGACCGGCTTGATCGAGACCCCGACGCGTGAGAAGTCGGCGCTCATGAGCGACACCCCGCCCGACCGCCTCTCCACCGACCCCGCGAGCCCCTACTACGACGCCGAGATGCTGGCGCGGAACGTGGGTGTGCGCTTCCGCGGCGAGGACAAGTCCAATGTCGACGAGTACTGCGTCTCGGAGGGCTGGGTGCGCCTGGCGCTGGGCGCCGCCCGCGACCGCAAGGGCAAGCCGTTGACCATCAAGCTGACCGGGCCGGTGGAGCCCTACTTCCGCGAAGGCTGACGCGCGCCCACGGGTGCGCCGTTGGGTCACGCCCCCTGCGACTCTCCCGCTAGGGACGCAGGCGCGCGGGGGATGGGATACCTCCGTCATCCAGTGGGGGATGAGATCGATGTTCGACCTGACGTTGGTCGCCAAGGGCGGCTGGTGGGTGCTCGTCGACGATGAAGCAGGCGAGTTGGGGAACTTCGCCTCGCGGGCCGAAGCGCTGCGGGCGGCGGGTGACTATCAGGCCACCGTGGGGGAAGAGGTCCGCTACGTCCTCGTCCAGGAAGAGCCCGGTGAGTGGGAAGAGGCCGTCGTCGAGATGCGAAAGCTGCATTAGGCCGGCAAGCCCCTCCCTCGCCCTTGGGGGTGCGGGGGAGGGGCGTCCCGAACAGCGGCGCTAGGCGGCGTCGACCAGCACCACCTCGGCGTCTTCCAGGGCGGTGACGCGCAGCACCGGCTCGTCGCGCACCGCCGCGCCGTCGCGGGCCTCCAGGCGCACGCCGTTCACCTCCACCGTTCCCGCGGCCGGGACGAGATAGCCATGGCGGCCCTCGCCCAGGACATATTCCGCCGTCTCGCCGGCCTTCAGCGTGGCCCCGACGACGCGTGCGTCGGTGCGGATCGGCAGCGCCTCGTCGTCGCCCGGCAGGCCGGAGGCCAGGGTGACGAAGCGGCCGGCGCGGTCGGCCTTGGGGAAGGGCCGGGCGCCCCAGGTCGGCTCGCCGCCCCGCCGGTCGGGCTGGATCCAGATTTGGAAGATGCGGCTCACGTCCGGCTCGAGGTTGTACTCGGCGTGGCGGATGCCCGTCCCCGCGCTCATCACCTGGACGTCGCCGGCCTCGGTGCGGCCCTCGTTGCCCAGGCTGTCCTTATGGGAGATCGCGCCCTGCCGCACATAGGTGATGATCTCCATGTCGGCGTGCGGATGCGACGGGAAGCCGGAGGCCGGCGCGATCTCGTCGTCGTTCCAGACGCGGAGCGCCCCCCAGCCCATCTTCTTGGGGTCGTAGTAGTCGGCGAAGGAGAAGTGGTGGCGGGCCTTGAGCCAGCCGTGGTCGGCGCCGCCGAGCGCGGCGAAGGGCCGTTTGTCGATCATCGCTCGATCCTTTGCTGAGCGCCGCGACGGCGCTGTTCAAGGCTCAAGATAGGCGCTGCCGCCGGGGCGAAAATGGCTGCGCCCGCAGAAGATTGTTTCCGGATCGGAGATGATGGCCGTCGCTGGACCCTGCGCGCTTCCGCCGCACTCTCACGGCTACGCGCGAATGTTGCGTTAAGAGTTCCGGGCCTATCGCATCGGTTGCAATTTTTGGGGGCCGGTAGGTTCGATGTACGAAGTGGTTGAGGCGGCCGGAGAGTGGATCGTCCGGTGCAGCGGGCAGGAGGTTGCGCGCTACGAGGCCCAGGCCACCGCCCTGCAGGCCATCGCCGAATGCATGCGCAAGGAGCGCACGGGCGACGCCCCGGTCTCCTTCGCGATGCGATTCCAGAGCCGCCCCTGAGCCGGCCGGCTCAGACCCGCATCTCGAAATAGGCGATCCCGCTGCCGGCCGAATGGCCCAGCATGGTGATCCGGAACTGCGCGCCCGTCTGCAGGGTGAGCACGCCCTCGCCCTCCCGGAACGCCTGCTCGGCGATCTCCGGGCTGGCGCTGATCGAGCCGCGCAGCCGCGCCGGTCCCGACCTCAGCGTCGATGGCTCGCCCTGGATCTCGTAGCTTACCTGGCCGACGAAGCCGCGGTAGCGCAGCTCGCCCTCGCCGGGGCATGCGGGCAGTTTCTTGCGGACGTGCGCCATCGGGCCTCCATGTCGGGTGGGACTGCATAACGGCCAAGGCGCAGGATCGATCCCGGGCAGCACGCAATCCGTTCCGCCCGGCGCTCATTTTTTCGGCGGGGTATAACCGGCCCGGGCGCGTCGCTGTTCCGACCGCAAGGCTCCGGCTCGCAACGCCGGCTCGAGCGTTAAGCGCATATGGCCTGGGAGAACCACTTCCTCGACAGCCTGCACGCCGCCGACATGCGAGCCTTGCGGCCGCACATCACGCCGGTGAACCTGGTGCGCAACGAGCTGCTGGACGAGGCCGGCGAGCCGATCAGCTTCGTCTACTTCCCGGTGCATTCGATCCTCTCGGTGGTCACGGTGATGCGCACCGGCGCCCAGGTGGAAAGCCGTACGATCGGCCGCGAGAGCGCCTATGGCCTGCTGCACGTGCTGGGCTCGCCGATCTCCTTCGAGCGCATGATCGTGCAGGTGGGCGGAGCGGCCTGGCGCGCGCCGCTCGCCGCCATGCGCGAGGCGGCGTTCCAGAGCCAGAGCCTGGTGCAGGCCATCGTCCACCATGCGCAGGCGAGCATGGTGCAGTCGGCGCAGAACATCGCCTGCAACAGCCTGCACGCCGCCGAACAGCGGCTCTGCCGCTGGCTGCTGCTCACCCAGGACCGGCTGGGCTCGAACGTGCTGCCGCTGACCCAGGAGCATCTCTCGATCATGCTGGGGGTGCAGCGCACAACCGTCACGGCGATCGCCTCTCAGCTGCAGGAGCGCGGCGCGATCTCCTACGTCCGCGGCAAGATCACCGTGCTCGACCGCGGCCTCGTCGAGCGCGGCGCCTGCGAGTGCTACGAGGCGATCCAGGAGGGCGCTGCGGCGCTGACCGGACCCCCGCCCTGAGCGGGCGGTTCGCAAACAGCAAGCCCGGGAACATATTCGCCGTGCAGCGGCTTCGATGAGCCTGTCTGAGATGACGGGAGCATCGACATGACCCTAGCCGAAAGCCAGACCTCCAAGCCGAACGGCCAGGGGCTATTGGCGAACATGCGGCTGCCGAGCCGCGAGACCCTGCAGAATCTCGCCCGCTCGCCGAAGGTGAGCCTGCCCTTGGGCAAGAAGCGGATCCAGCTCGCCACCGACCGCGTGCGCGCGGCGCCGGCGGTCACCCCCACGCTATCGGGCATGATCGGCATGACGGCGCTGAGCCTGGGCGTCGCCGGCCTGTTCTTCCCGAAGGCCGTGGCCCGCAGCCTCGGCATCACCGCGCCGGCGCCAGTGGTGCAGAGCGTCTTCGGCCTGCGCGAGCTGTGGAGCGGCTATAGCCTGGTGGGCGATCCCACCCGGACCGACGTTCTGTGGGCGCGCGTCGCCGGCGACGTCTTCGACATCGCCGCCCTAAGGGTGCTGGACCGGCCCGCCAACCTCAAGCGCGGCAATGCGCGTCTGGCGCTGGGCTTCGTGCTCGCCGTCACCGCCCTCGACGTCGTCACCGCGGTGCGCATGAGCACCGTCAAGCGCAACTGCGAATAAGGAACCGGCCCGATGAAAGCGATCTGCTGGCAGGGCAAGAAGGACCTGCGCTGCGAGGAAGTCCCCGACCCGATCATCGAGGACCCGAAGGACGCCATCGTCCGCATCACCTCCACCTGCATCTGTGGCTCGGACCTGCACCTGATGGACGGCTTCGTGCCGTCGATGATGAAGGGCGACGTGCTGGGCCACGAGCCGATGGGCGAGGTGGTCGAGGTGGGGCCGGAGGCGAAGGCCAGGGGTCTGAAGGTGGGCGATCGCGTGGTCGTGCCCTTCCAGATGATCTGCGGCGAATGCGAGCAGTGCCAGAAGGGCAACTTCTCGGTCTGCCAGCGCACCAACCGCAACGCCGACCTCGCCAAGGCGATGTGGGGCGACACCACCGCGGGCCTGTTCGGCTACTCCCACATCACCGGCGGCTACGCCGGCGGCCAGGCCGAGTACCTGCGCGTGCCCTTCGCCGCCACCACCGTCGTCAAGATCCCGCAGGGCAAGCCCGACGAGACCTACATCTTCCTGTCCGACATCCTGCCGACCGGCTGGCAGGCCGCCGCCCAGGCGGACATCCAGCCCACCGACACCGTCGCGGTCTGGGGCAGCGGGCCCGTCGGCCTCTTCAGCGCGATGTCGGCCAAGGTGCTGGGCGCCAAGCGGGTGATCGTCATCGACGACGTGCCCGAGCGGCTGGACCGGGCGCGGCGGATCGGCGGCGTGGAGGTCCTCGACCGCAAGGGGATCAACGTCATCGAGACCCTCTCCGACATGACCGGCGGCCACGGCCCCGAAAAGGTCATCGAGGCGGTCGGCATGGAGGCGCACGGCCCGACGCCGGCGCTGGACATGATCGACCGGGTGCAGACCGCGCTGAAGCTGGAGACCGACCGGCCGGCGGCGCTGCGCGAGGCGATCATGTGCTGCAAGGCGGCCGGGACCGTCTCCATCCCCGGCGTCTATGGCGGCCTGCTGAACGCCGTCCCGTTCGGCGCCCTGATGAACAAGGGCCTGACGGTGAGGACCGGGCAGACGCACGTGAAGCGCTGGACCGACGACCTGCTGCGGCGGATCGAGGAGGGGGAGATCGACTCGACCCTGCCGATCACCCACACCGCCCCGCTCGGGAAGGGGCCGGAGCTCTACAAGACGTTCCGCGACAAGAAGGACGGCTGCATCAAGGTGGTGCTGAAGCCCTGAACCGGAGCCGTTGGCTGTCCTAGGGGCAATCCGGCATGGTCGCGCGCCATGTCGAACGAACCCTTCTACCGCCTTGACGGCGAGCGCTTCCTGCCGAATCCCATCGCCCGCGGGCCCTGGAGCGAAAGCTCGTTGCACGGTCGCGCGGTGATCGGGCTCTTAGGCGCCGAGCTGGAGCGCCGGCACGGCGATCCGGACTTCATGCCGGTGCGGCTGACGGTGGATCTCTACAAGCTGCCGGACCTCTCGCCGGTGGAGGTGGTGACGCGGGTGCTGCGCGACGGCCGGCGCATCCGCGTGGCCGAGGCCGACTTCGTCTCCAACGGCGTCAGCTGCGCCCACGCGATCGCGCAGTTCCTGCGCAAGGGCGAGACGCCCTCAGGCGTGGTCTGGAAGCCCGGTCCCTGGGACGCGCCCAAGCCCGCCGAGGTCCCCGACGCGCACGACCGGCGCAGCACGGTGGGCGGCATGTGGGCGATCAAGCCGATCAACGGCTTCGAGCATGCGGGCCCGCGCCGGGCCTGGATGAGCGAGGTGCGCGAGATGGTGGCGGGACGGCCGCACACCGCCTTCTCCCGCGTCGCCGCGGCCGCCGACTACGCGAGCCCGTTTTCGCACGCCGGCCCCAAGGGCCTCGACTACATCAACACCGACATGACCGTGTACCTGCACCGCACGCCGGTGACCGAGTGGGTGGGGTTCGAGACGGTGAACCACGGCGCCACGGCCGGGGTCGCGGTCGGCGAGACCTTCCTGCACGACGAAGACGGCCCGATCGGCTTCGCCGCCTGCGCCGCGCTCGCCAACCCGATGCCGCGGCGGCGGCGCGAGCCGGACGCGGGGTGAGGGCTCTTAGTTCTTCGGCGCTTCCGCCGGCGGCGACGCCGCCTCGGGCTCGGCGTTGGCCTGGAAGGAGGCGCCGAGGAGCTTGGCGCGCGTCTCCAGCGCATCGGCCGTGACCGAGCAGCGCTTGGGCAGGGTCCAGCTCATCCACTCCTGGGCCAGGCGCGCCTTGGTGATCTCCGGGCCGTGGTTCCAGACCGAGCGGCCGCGCTGCAGGGACGCCGCGCCGACGACGTTGATGGGCTTCAGGCTCGCCTTCTCGGCGGCGGTGAGCGAGGCCCGGAACCGCTTCAGGTCCGCGCGGGCCTGGCGCTCCTGGTCGGCGTAGACCTTCAGGTCGTCGGCGAGCCTGGAGCCGGGCCGGCGGAAGCTGGACTCGATCCGCGTCACCTCGGGCATGACCTCGTCGTGCAACTCGACGTAGCCGGAGAGGACGCCGAAACACCAGGCCACGAACTGGTAGTCGTCGCTAGGCGCGCCCGCGGGGAGCGGCGCCTGCGCCGGGGCGGCGTCCGCGGCGGCGGGCGGGGCCGGCGGCGGCGCATCGGCGGCGGCGGGCTGGTCGGCCAGGAACAGGCTGAGCGCGAGCGCGAGGGGGATCATGCGTCGTCGAACCTCGAAATGAACGGTCTTCAGGTCACGGCGAGCGGCCGCGACCGAACCCGCCGCCCCCCGGGGTTTCGATCTCGATCGCATCGCCCGGCCGCACCTCCAAGGAGAAGCAGCCCGGCAGTTCTGTAACCGCCCCGTCGGGGCCAAGCAAACGCTGCCGTCCGACAAGCCCCGGGGCGCCGCCCGCCAGGCCCTGCGGCGCGTGCGTCCGGCGCGAGGCCAGAAGGGCCGCCTGCATGGGCTCTAGGAAGCGGATCCGCCGCACCGCGCCGTCGCCGCCCGGCTGGGCGCCGGCGCCGCCGGAGCCGCGGCGGACCGCGAAGGCCTCCACGCGCACGGGGAAGCGCCGCTCCAGGATCTCCGGGTCGGTCAGCCGCGAGTTGGTCATGTGGGTGTGCACGGCGCTGGCGCCGGCGGCTGCGGCCGTCGCGCCGGCCCCGCCGCAGAGGGTCTCGTAATACTGCCGCTCCTCGTCGCCGAAGGTGAAGTTGTTCATCGTCCCCTGGGCGTTGGCCATCACGCCGAGCGCCGCATAGAGGGCGTCGACCAGGTGCTGGCTGGTCTCGACGTTGCCGGCGACGACGGCCGCCGGCGGCCGCGGGCTGAGCAGCGAGCCCTCCCGCGTCAGGATCCGCAAGGGCTCCAGGCAGCCGGCGTTCAGCGGGATGTCGTCGTCCACCAGGGTGCGGAAGACATAGAGGGCGGCGGCGTCGACGATCGAGGACGGGGCGTTGAAGTTGCTGGCCAACTGGTCGGAGCTGGCGGTGAAGTCCAGCACCGCCTCGCCCGCGGCGGCGTCCACCCGGGTGCGCACCACGATCTCCCCGCCGGCGTCCAGTGGCGCGCGGGCCTCGCCGTCGGAGAGCCGGCCGAGCGCGCGACGCACGGCGGCCGCGGCGTTGGCCTGCACGAAGCCCATGTAGCGGGCGACGGTCTCGCCGCCGAAGCCGGCGATCATGCCCGCCACCGCGGCCGCGCCGGCCTGGCAGGCGGCGATCTGGGCCTTCAGGTCGGCGAGGTTGCGCTCCGGCGCGCGCGCCGGCCAGCGGCCGGCGGTGAGCGCCGCGCGGGTCTCCGCCTCGAGGAAGCGGCCCTCGCGCATGATCGGCAGGGCGTCCAGCAGCACGCCCTCCTCCGCGATGGTGTGCGAGAAGGGCGGCATGGAGCCGGGCTGCATGCCGCCGACGTCGGCGTGGTGCCCGCGCGCGGCGACATAGAAGGCGGGCTGGGTGTCCGCGCCCGCGAACACCGGCATGACCACGGTGATGTCCGGCAGGTGGGTGCCGCCGGCGTAGGGGTTGTTCAGCGCGAACGCCTCGCCGGGCCGCAGCGTCGGGTGGCGGTCGCGCACGGCGCGCACGCTGGCGCCCATCGAGCCCAGGTGCACCGGCATGTGCGGGGCGTTGGCCACGAGGCCGCCGTCGGCGTCGAACAGGGCGCAGGAGAAGTCCAGCCGCTCCTTGATGTTCACCGAATGCGCGGTGCGCTCCAGCGCCGCCCCCATGGCCTCGGCGACGCCCATGAAGCGGCGGTTGAACAGCTCCAGGGTCACCGGATCGGGGCGGGAGAGGTCGGCGGCGGCCGCCTGCGTCGCGCCCGTGCGCGTCAGCCGGACCAGCCCCTCGGCCTGCGCCGTGGCGC
>JAQGIJ010000136.1 GCA_028291285.1 Phenylobacterium sp.
TAGCAGAACATGTCGATGACCACGTCCTTGCCGAACAGCTGGCGGTATTCGGTGGCCACCTTGCAGGCGAAGACGACGGCTTCCGGATCGTCCCCGTTCACGTGGAAGATCGGCGCTTCCACCATCAGCGCCACATCCGACGGATAGGGCGAGGAACGGGAGTTCTTCGGGCTGGTCGTGAAGCCGATCTGGTTGTTGACCACGAAATGCATGGTGCCGCCGACGCCATAGCCCTTCAGGCCGGACAGCGCGAAACACTCGGCCACCACGCCCTGGCCGGCGAAGGCCGCGTCGCCGTGCATCAGCAGCGGCAGCACGTGGCCGCGGCCGGCGGTCGGCGTCTCGCGCAGGGTGAAGGCCTGCTTGGCCCGCGCCTTGCCGATGACCACCGGGTTGACGATCTCCAGGTGCGATGGGTTGGCGGTGAGCGACAGGTGGACGCTGTTGCCGTCGAACTCGCGGTCCGACGAGGCGCCCAGGTGGTACTTCACGTCGCCCGAGCCCTCCACGTCGGAGGGCAGGGACGAGCCGCCCTGGAACTCGTGGAAGATCACCTGGTAGGGCTTGCCCATGACGGCGGCGAGCACGTTCAGGCGGCCGCGGTGCGGCATGCCGACGACGATGTCCTTCACCCCCATGGCGCCGCCGCGCTTGATGATCTGCTCCAGCGCCGGGATCATGGATTCGGCGCCGTCGAGGCCGAACCGCTTAGTGCCGGGGAAGCGGCGGTGCAGGAAGCGCTCGAAGCCTTCTGTCTCGATCAGCTTCTTCAGGATGGCGATCTTGCCTTCGGGGGTGAAGGTGATCTCCTTGTCGCGGCCCTCGATCCGCTCCTGCAGCCACGCCTTCTCCTGCGGGTCGGAGATGTGCATGTACTGCACGCCGACGTTGCCGCAGTAGGTCCGGCGCAAGATCTCCAGGATCTCGCGCAGGCTCGCGATCTCCAGGCCCAGCACATAGTCCAGGAAGATCGGCCGGTCGTAGTCGGACTCGGCGAAGCCGTAGCTCGCCGGATCCAGCTCGGAGGCGTCGCCCGGGGTGGTGGCGATCTGCAGCGGGTCGAGGTTGGCCTTCAAGTGCCCGCGCATGCGGTAGGCGCGGATCATCATGATCGCGCGCAGGCTGTCGAGCGTGGCGGCGCGGACCGTGTCGTCGGAGGCGCTCGGCTGGCGCTCGGCGATCCGGGTCTCGACCTTGGCCTGGACGGCGGGCCACAGGCCGTCGAGGGCGGAGAGCCATTCGGGGCGCGGCAGCGGGACGGAAGGCCGGGCCCAGGCCGGCTCGGCCGTCGAGCGCTTCACCTCCTCGGCGCGCTCGCCCAACGTCTGGAAGAAGGCGCGCCAGGAGGGCTCGACCGAGCTCGGGTCGGCCGCCCATTTCGCATAGAGGTCCTCAACGAAGGCCGCGTTGCCGCCGTAGAGGAAAGAGGTCTCGGCGAGCACCTCGTTGATCAGACCTGCGTCGTCCGCCATCTCGTCCGCCTTCCGGTGGGCCGGGCCGCGGAGCTTCTGATGAGAGGAGCCGAGCGCGGACCGCCCTTACGCTAAATTGCCTGCCTCAGGCGCCCTTCAGCACCTCGAGCAAAGTCTCACCCAGCCTCGCCGGCGACGGGGAGACGCGGATGCCGGCCGCCTCCATCGCCGCGATCTTGTCTTCAGCCCCGCCTTTGCCGCCGGAGATGATGGCGCCCGCGTGGCCCATCTGGCGGCCCGGAGGCGCCGTACGGCCCGCAATGAATCCGACCATAGGCTTCTTCACGGCTGAATTTTTGATGAATTCAGCCGCAGCCTCCTCGGCCGAGCCGCCGATCTCGCCGATCATGATGATCGACTCGGTCTCCGGGTCGTCCAGGAACATCTGCAACACGTCGATGAACTCGGTTCCCTTCACCGGGTCGCCGCCGATGCCGACGGCCGTCGTCTGGCCGAGGCCCACATTGGTGGTCTGGAACACGGCTTCATAAGTAAGCGTGCCGGAGCGCGAGACAACGCCCACCGAGCCGCGCTTGAAGATATTCCCCGGCATGATGCCGATCTTGCACTCGTTGGGCGTCAGCACGCCCGGGCAGTTCGGCCCGATCAGGCGCGACTTCGAGCCCGACAGCGCGCGCTTCACCTTGATCATGTCCTCCACCGGGATGCCCTCGGTGATGCAGACGATGAGCGGGATCTCGGCGTCGATGGCTTCCAGGATGGAATCGGCGGCGAAGGGCGGCGGCACGTAGATGACGCTGGCCTCGGCGGCCGTCTGCCTCACCGCTTCCTGCACCGTGTCGAACACCGGCAGGCCGATGTGCGTCTGGCCGCCTTTGCCGGGGGAGACGCCGCCGACCATCTTGGTGCCGTAGGCGATCGCCTGCTCGGAGTGGAAGGTGCCCTGGTTGCCGGTGATGCCCTGGCAGATGACCCGGGTATCCTTGCCAATGAGGATCGACATTACGCTGCCCCCTGCACGGCCTTGACGATCTTCTCCGCGCCGTCGGAGAGGTCGTTCGCCGCGATGACGTTCAGGCCGCTGTTGTTGATGATCTGCTTGCCCAACTCGGCGTTGGTGCCTTCGAGCCGCACCACGAGCGGGACCCTGAGGTGGGTCTCCTTGACCGCCTCGACCACGCCTTGGGCGAGGACGTCGCAACGGGCGATGCCGCCGAAGATGTTGACCAGGATGCCCTTCACGTTGGGGTCGGCCATGATGATCTTGAAGGCCGCGGTGACCTTCTCCTTCGAGGCCGAGCCGCCCACGTCGAGGAAGTTGGCAGGCTCGGCGCCGTAGAGCTTGATGATGTCCATGGGGGCCATCGCCAGGCCCGCGCCGTTGACCATGCAGCCGATCGTGCCGTC
>JAQGIJ010000155.1 GCA_028291285.1 Phenylobacterium sp.
CGTGGGCGATCAGGATCAGGCCGCCGACCTGGCCGGTCCCGTCGCGCCAGGGCGCCACGCGCGCCTGCATCCAGGCAAAGCCGCCGTTCGGCCGCGGGACGAGCACCTGCTCGCCGCCGAGGGTTTCCCCAGCCAGGCAGCGGTCGAAGCTCGCGCGCCACTGCTCGAACACGCCGTTGAGATCGTAGACCGGCCGGCCGACGACCTCTTCGCGCGTCATGCCCCGGTCGTTCAGCCAGGTGGGGCTCGCGTGGATGATGCGCAGATTGCGATCGGTGAGCGCCAACGACAGCGGGGCGGCGGCGAAGACCTCGGCCAGGGTGCGGTGGGCGACGTCCCGCTCCCGCGCCGACAGCTCGTGCGCCTGGGTGGCGCGCACCCGGGTCCATTCGTCGGCCACGAAGTCGGCGAGGTCCTGCAGGCGGTCGGCCAGCGCCTGGTCGAAGACCATCGGCCTGGGACCGCCAACCCCCAGCACGCCGGGGATGCTGCCGTCGTCGAGCCGGATCGGCGCGGCGACGCAGAGCCGCATGTGGGGCGCTCCGACGACTAGCGGATGGCCTTTGAAGAGCGGGTGGCGGGCGGCGTCCTCGACCCAGAGCAGCCGGCGGTTCTTCACCACCCATCGCGAAACGGGCGTGTCCACCGGCCGCCGGCCTTCCGGATCACGGCTGAGCCAGGGCCTCCCGCGCCCGAGCAGGACGATGGAGGCGTCGTCGGCGTAGCCGGCGAAGAGCGCACGGGCGAGCCGGCGGGCGCGGCTGAACACCGGCCCCGACTGGCTCAGCTCCGGCGCGCCGGCCGGCGCCGGCCCTCCCTGATCGTCGTTCGCCACGGGTTTTGCGGATCCTAAGGCTTCGGCGGGATCCTGCGCCTACGGAGGTTAAGTTCGCCTTTCGCGCGAGCGGAGCTGGGCGAGCCGGTGCAGCACCAGCCCGCTGGTGGTGGCGACATTGAGCGAGTCGAAGCCCGCAGCCATGGCGATCCTGACCGTGCGCGCCCGGGCCAGCAGCTCGGGCGCGAGCCCGGGCCCCTCGGCGCCGAACAGCGCCGCCACCCTGCGCCCGCAGGCGAGCTCGCCGAGCTCGGTCTCGCCGCGCGGCGACAGCGCCAGCACCTCGAAGCCAGCCCGCGCCAGGGTCGCGGCGAGGTCCTCGCCCGGCGCGAGGCAGGCGAACGGCGTGGTCAGCGCGGCCCCCACCGAGACGCGGATGGCCTTGCGGTACAGCGGATCGCAGCAGGCGGCGTCGAGCAGGACGGCGTCGGCGCCGAAGGCCGCTGCGTTGCGGAAGACGCCGCCCATGTTGTCGTGGTTGGCGATCGCGCTGAGCCCCACCACCGTCGCCGTGGGCGCGAGGCCGGCGAGCAGCGCCTCGACGGCCGGCTCGCGCCGCTCGCCGATGCCGAGGACGCCACGGTGGATGGCAAACCCGGCGATGGCGTCCATCACCGGCTGGGCGGCGACATAGACCGGGGTCTCCGGCGGCAGCCGCGCCAGCAGGTCGGCGAGGCCCGGGCGCTTGGCTTCCGAGACCAGCACCGACCTCAGCGGGTGGCGTCCCGCCGCCACCAGCTTCTCCAGCACCACCCGCCCCTCGGCGACGAACAGCCCGGCCCGGCCGACCAGGTCGCGCTCGCGGATTTCGCGGTAGGCCTCGAGGCGGGGATCGCCGGGATCGGTGACGGAGGTGAGCACAGGCATCGCGGGCCTTGTGGCGCCGCGCGGCGGGCTTGGCGAGAGGTCTAGTCCCGCTCCAGGGCGTCGAGCACCGGCGCCACCTCGTCGAGCAGCTCGCGCGCCAGGAATCCGATGCGGCCGATCCGGCGCGCCAGCCTGACGCCCGCCTGGGCGTGGGCGAAGACGCCCCACACCGTCGCCTGGACGGGCGAGGCGCCGCGGGCGATGAGGCCGGCGATGATGCCGGCCAGCACGTCGCCGGATCCGGAGGTCGCCAGGCCGACGCCGCCGCCCGCGTGGCGCCAGGCCTTGCCGTCGGGACTGACGATCAGGGTCTCGGCGCCCTTCAGCGCGACCACCGCCTGCAGCCGGGCCGCCGTCCGGCGCGCGACGCCCAGGGGATCAGCCGTCACCTCCGCCTTCTCCGCCCCGGCCAGGGCCGCCATCTCACCGGCATGCGGCGTCAGCACCAGCTCGCCGGCGCGGCGCCGCGCGCCGTCGGGATGCTCCGCCAGGCCCGGCATGGCGCCGGCGTCGGCCACCAGCGCCGGCCCGTCCATCCGCAAGAGCCGCAGCGCCAGCTCCCCGGCGGCGCCTTCGTCGAGCATGCCGGGCCCGATCACCGCCGCCTCGCAGCGGCCGAAGGCGCAGGCCAGCTCATCGGCGGCGTCCGGCGCCAGCTCGCCGGCCGAGGTCTCCGCCGCCGGGATCACCCGCGCCTCGGGCAGGGCCAGCGCCAGTTGCAGGGCGAGCCCGCGCGGGGCGCCGATCTGCAGCTTGCCCGCCCCGGCCCGGAGGGCGGCCACGGCGGTCAGCAAAGTCGCGCCCGCCACCTGCGAGCCGCCGGCCAGCACCAGCACCCGGCCCCGGCCCTCCTTGTCGCTGTCGTCGGAGATCGCCGGCGGCCGCCAGCCGCGCAGCAGCTCGGCGGTGACCTCGGCCGGCCCGCTCATCGCGCAGCGACGGCGGCGTCGGGCTCGCGGGTGACCGCCGCGCCGGCCCGCTCGAGCGGCGCGGTGAAGTTGTAGCGGAAGAGCTTCATCTCGCCGTTCGGGCCGCAGCTGCGGTCCAGCCGGTATTCCGTCACCGCGCAGTTGGCCACGTCGCCCTGCTGGTCGACGGCGAGGATCTCCTCCTCGGTCAGGTTCTCCAGAAGGTAGCGGAAGCACAGCACCACCACCTGGTGGCTGACGATCATCACCCGCCGTTCCGCGTAGTGCAGCGATAGCGTGTCCAGCGCGCTGCGCAGCCGCAGGATCACGTCGCACCAGCTCTCGCCGCCCGGCGGCCGGTGATAGAATTTGCCCAGCAGGCGGCGGAACTCGGCCTGGTCCGGATGCAGGTCCCGCACGCCGGAGTGGGTGAGCCGGTCGAGGATGCCGAACTCCTTTTCGCGCAGCCGCTCGTCGGGCGTCGGCCGATGGGTCTCGGCCGAGAAGCCGCCGCA
>JAQGIJ010000163.1 GCA_028291285.1 Phenylobacterium sp.
ACCTGGCTCGGCCAGATGTCCAGCGTCGCCAAGCGCGCCCTGGAGCGGATGGACGCCATCCTGAGCGAGACCGACGCGGCCGGCCGCAGCTGGGCCATGGGCAAGGTGGGCGGGGTCGTGGTCACCGGCAACGAGGACGGCGCGCACCACATCGTGGGCACGGTCAGCCAGTGCCTCGTCGACGTGGGCTTCACCGTGCCCGGCCAGTCATGGACCTACTGGCATCTGGGCCCGGGGCCGGGGCCGGACTACACCGAGACGACACAGGCCCACGACTACTCCGACCGGCTGGCGCGCAACGCCGCCAGGAACCTGCTGCACGCAGCCCGCGCGCTGCAGGCCGCCGGGGCGTTCCCGACGCAGGAGAGCTCGGGCTAGAGTGCCCGCCGCGGCGGAGAAGCAGGCATGAACGGACGGCTGCGGTGTGTGGCGCCGGTGGGCGACAAGTGCGGCGAGGCGGCGACCTGGGCGCCCGGCGAGCAGGCGCTCTACTGGTGCGACGTGAACCGCTTCCTGATCCATCGGCTGGATGCGCAGCAGCGCGTGCGCAGCTGGTTCTTCGACGAGCCGGTCACCGCGCTGTCGCTCACCGATCGGCCGGGCGTGCTGCTGGTGGCCCTGGGCTCGCGGCTGATCTTCTGGACCCCGGAGGACGACAGCCGGCGCGATCAGGGCTTCATGCTCGCCGAGTGGCCGAGCGCGCGGCTGAACGACGGCCGCGCCGCGCCCAACGGCGACTTCTGGATCGGCAGCATGCACAACAACGTCGGCCCGAACGGCGAGCCGCTGGACACCGCCTT
The DNA here is from genome assembly GCA_028291285.1 of Phenylobacterium sp. Next base: position 801 of record JAQGIJ010000163.1, read on the forward strand.
CGGCTATGGCGTCCTGCACCGGCTGCGGGTGGCGGGCGCGGTGTCGATCGAGAAGCGCGAGCTCGGCATCTCGAACACCGTCTGCTGGTCGCCGGACCGCAGGACCTTCTATTTCGGCGACAGCCAGAAGAACACCATCTGGGCCTACGACTACGACGAGGCCACCGGCGAGATCGCCAATGAGCGGCCGTTCTTCGCGGGCTTCGAGCGCGGCTCGCCGGACGGCTCGGCGGTCGACGCCGAGGGCCGCCTGTGGAACTGCCGCTTCGACGGCGCCTGCGTGGTCTGCGTGACGCCCGACGGCGAGATCGACCAGGTGCTGGAGATGCCGGTGCGGAACATCACCACCTGCGCCTTCGGCGGGCCGGACCTGAGGACCCTCTACATCACCACGGCGGCGATGCTGACCACGGACTCCGACCGGCTGGCCGGCTCCCTGTTCGCCTACGCGGCCGACGCGCCCGGGCTCGAAAGCTTCGAAGCCAGGATCTGAGCGGCTTGTTGCGGCCGCGGGCGGCAGTCTAGCCTGCGGGCATGAAGCCCACCCCCGAGCGCCTCGACCTCACCAGCTATCCGGCCCGGACGGAGATCGCCGCGCGGTTCTCCGACGTCGACATGTTCCGCCACCTCAACAATGTGGCGATCGGCCAGTTCTACGAGGAGGTCCGCTTCGCGCTCACCGCGGAGATGCGCGAGGCGGTCCCGCGCGAACGCGGCGGCCGGATCGTCGTCGTCAACGTCGACATGGCCTATCTCCGCGAGGGTCGCTATCCCGGCCTGGTGAGCGTCGGCACCGGGTTCGTGCAGCGCGGGCGGCGGTCCTACGTCGTGGGCCAGGGGCTGTTCCAGGAGGGCCAGTGCTTCAGCTGCGCCGACACGACCCTGGTCTACACGGAGAACGGCAAGCCCGCGGAATTGCCCGACACCTTCGACGCCCTGTTCGAGCGCCTGAAGCTGCCGGCCTTCGCCGACGAGCGCTGAGGCCGCTCACCGGCGCCCGATGCGGTCGGCGCGGGTGAATACCTCGAAGCCGTCGCGGCGGGCGACGGCGGCGAGAGTCATGCCGCAGGCCTCGGCCGTTCGGACCGCCAGCGCCGTGGGGGCGGAGACCGCCACCAGCACCTGGGCGCCCAGCACCGCCGCCTTCTGCACCATCTCCACCGAGACGCGGCTGGTGAGCAGCAGCGCCCCGTCGCGGTCGTCCTCGTCGCGGTCGGCCTCGCCGGCCCGGGCGAGCGCGCCCACCAGCTTGTCCAGCGCATTGTGCCGGCCGACGTCCTCGCGGATGCAGGCGAGCCCTTCTCCGGTCCGCCACCACCCCGCGGCGTGGACCGCCCGCGTCGCCGCGCCCAGCACCGAGGCGAGGTCGAGCGCCGCAAGCGCGGCCTGAATCTCGTCCGGCGAGAGCCGCACGCCTTCGCCCACCCGCGCCGGCGGGCGCAGCGCCTCGTGCAGGCTCTCCACGCCGCAGAGGCCGCAGCCGGTCGGGCCGGCCAACGCGCGGCGGCGGCGCGCCTGAGCCTGGGCGCGCTCGGCGACCAGCCAGATCCGCGCCTCGATCCCAAGCGGCATCTCGACGATCTCAAGCCCGGCGATCTGGTCCGGCCGCTCGACCACGCCCTCGGTCAGGCTGAAGCCCACGGCGAAATCCTCGAGATCGGCGGGCGTCGCCATCATCACCGCCGTGGTCGCCGCGTCGTGCACCAGGGCGACCGGCGTCTCCTCCGGCGCCAGGCGGGAGCGCGCGCGCTCGCCGCCTTCGCCGAACCAGGCGGCGGGCAGTGGCCGGCTGACCTTGCCGCCGAGGGCCGGATCTCCGTCCGCCATTCTCCGTCTCCCGCCGAGGCTGCGCCGTCTCCACCTAACGCATGAGCGCGAATGAAGGGGGCGCGCGCCGAACTTCCGGCCGCGCTGATGGTTAGTGTCTGAAGGCCTCCTTCCGCGAAAGAACTCTCCCATGAACCGTTCCGACAAGGCCGCGGCGCGGCCCGCCAGGCAACACGTCTACAAGGGATCGGTCGGCGGCTGGGGGTCGGTGCGCGGCATGACCCGGGTGGCGGGCGCCGAGCGCGACCTGCCGGTCCGCGAGCTGATGCGGC
>JAQGIJ010000180.1 GCA_028291285.1 Phenylobacterium sp.
TCATCGCCAGGCGCCTGGTCCGCGCGGCCGCCGAGGACATCGGCGAGGCCGACCCGATGTCGCTGGTGCTGGCGAACGCGGCGAAGGACACCTACGACTTCCTCGGCTCTCCCGAAGGGGAAATCGCGCTGGCCCAGCTGGTGGTGCACCTGGCCGCCGCGCCCAAGTCCAACGCGGTCTATGTGGCGTTCAACGAGGCCATGGCGGCGGCCAAGCAGACCGGCTCGCTGATGCCGCCCAAGCACATCCTCAACTCGCCCACCCGGCTGATGAAGGACCTCGGCTACGGCAAGGGCTACGCCTACGACCACAACACGGCCGAGGGCTTCTCCGGCCAGGACTACTTCCCCGAGGAGATGGAGCGCCGCACCTTCTACCGCCCGCGCGGCGACGGCGCCGAAGCCCGCATCAAGGAGCGGCTCGAGCGCTGGGCGGGGATGCGCAAGCCGCGGAAGGGGGAATGAGTCCCCGACCGCCGCGGAAGGTCCGGGCGGACGAGGTTCCGATCCGGCTGACGCCGGAGGAGGTCGCCTACGTCCGCGGCCTGGTGATCTACGAGGACGAGGCGCTGCTGGCGCTGAACAAGCCGGCGGGGCTTTCCAGCCAGGGCGGCCGGGGGCAGGTCAACACCCTGGACGAGCTGCTCTGGGCCTTCGCCCGGCCCGGCAAGGCGCGGCCGCGGCTGATCCACCGGCTCGACCGCGACACCTCCGGCGTGATCCTGACGGCCAAGACCAAGCCGGCCGCCGGCTTCCTCGGCAAGGCGATGATGGCGCGCAGCTTCGCCAAGACCTATCGGGCGATCGTCGCTCCGGGCGCGCCGCAGCCGCCCCAGGGCCTCATCGAGGCGCCCCTGCGCCGCGACGAGATCGGGCGTGAGGCCTATATGCGCCTCTGCCCGCCCGAGCATCCCGACGCGGAGGCCGCGCGGACCCGCTACCGGACCCTGAGCGCCGGCTCCGCCGCCGCGCTGCTGGAGCTCGATCCGGAGACCGGGCGGATGCACCAGCTGCGGGTGCACCTGGCCTCCATCGGCCGGCCGATCGCCGGCGACGCGCGCTACGGCGGCGCCCTGGTCGTCGCCGGGAACGCCGTGCCGCGGCTGATGCTGCACGCCGCCGCCCTGATCTTTCCGCACCCCGGCGGGGGGCTAAAGCGGCTGGAGGCGCCGACGCCGCCGGACATGGCCGCGCTGGCCGCGGCGCTGAAGCTCGACTGAGCCGGAACGGCGGCGCATCATTGTTCGTTGTCGACGCGAAGTTGCGGAACGCACGACGTTTTTCGCCCGGAAGATAAAGTGTGATGAAACTCCCCGTCCTGTCTGCGCTGGCCGCCCTGTCGCTGGCCGCCTGCGCCACCGCGCCCACCGTCTACCAGCCCGCCATCGGGCCCCACGCGGTGGGCTATTCGGAGTACCGTATCGAGCCCGGCCGCTACCGGATCACCTTCCGCGGCGGCCCCGGCGCGCCGCCCGAGCAGGTCACCGACCTGGCGCTGATCCGCGCCGCGGACCTGGCGCTCGCCGACGGCTACGACTGGTTCCGGGTGTCCGACCGCTTCATCCGTCAGGCCGCCGGCGACAACGGGCCGGAGGTGAGCCTGGGCTTCGGCGGCATGAGCTTCGGCCGGCATTCGGCGACGGGCGTCGGCGTCGGCACCGGCTTCAACCTGGGCGGCGGCGCGGCTCTGGCGGCGACGCTGGAGGTGTTCATGGGCCGCGGGCCCAGGCCTCCGGGGCTCGACGTCTATGACGCGCGGGCGGTGCGCCACACCCTGGGCCGGCCCGCCTGATCCCTTTGCGGCGGCGGCGGAGCCGTCGCATAAGGGGCCGATGAACTACCTTCTCGTGGCCTTCGGCGGCGGCCTGGGCGCCGTGGCCCGCTATGGCCTGGGCCGGCTGATGACGCGCGCCTTCGGCGTCGCCTGGCCGTACGGCACCTTCGCGGCGAACGTGCTGGGCGGCCTGTGCATGGGCCTGCTCATCAGCTACCTGGCCCACCGCGGGGGCGCGGACCAGGAGAAGTGGCGTCTGCTGCTGGGGGTCGGCGTGCTGGGCGGCTTCACCACCTTCTCGGCCTTCTCCCTGGAGATCGCGCTGATGATCGAGCGGCGCGAGCTGATCGCCGCCTCCGCCTATGGCGCCGCCTCGGTGGGGCTCTCGATCACCGCATTGTTCGCCGGCCTGCTGATCGCCCGGCGCGCCTTCGCATGAGGGAGGTCCGCACCCTCTATGTGGACCAGGGCGAGGAGGGCGTGCGCCTGGACCGCTGGTTCAAGCGTCGCTGGCCGCACCTCAACCACGTCCAGATCCAGAAGCTCACCCGCTCCGGCCAGATCCGGGTGGACGGCGCGCGGGCCAAGCCCGAGACGCGGCTGTCCGCCGGGGCCCAGGTCCGCGTCCCGCCCTTGCCGGACGCGCCGCCGCAGGGCGAGGCCAAGACCCTCGACCCGCGCGAAGCCGCCTTCGCCCGGCGCCTGGTGATCTACGAGGACGAGGAGGTGCTGGCGCTGAACAAGCCCTCCGGCCTGGCCGTGCAGGGCGGCACCAAGACCTCCAAGCACATCGACCGGCTGCTCGGCGCCTGGGGCGAGGGGCTGGAGCGGCCGCGGCTGGTCCACCGGCTCGACCGCGACACCTCCGGCGTGCTGGTGCTGGGCAAGACCCCCGGCGCCGCGGCCAAGCTCGCCGGCGCCTTCGCCCGGCGCAAGACGCAGAAGACCTACTGGGCGCTGGTGGCGGGGTTCCCGAAGCCGCAGGAAGGCGTGCTGGAGCTGCCGCTGGCCAAGAGGGGCGTCGGCGACCGCGAGATGGTGGTCCCGGCCGATCCCAAGGACCCCGACGCCGAGACCGCCGAGACCGAGTTCGTCATGCTCTCCCACGCCGGCCGGGCGGTCGCCTGGATGGCGCTCTGGCCGCACACCGGCCGCACCCACCAGCTGCGCGCCCACATGCTGGCCATGGGCCACCCGATCCTCGGCGACCCCAAGTACAAGACCGAGGCCTCCGCAGCGCTCTCCGGCGGCCTCAAGCTGCAGCTGCACGCGCGCCGCCTGGTCCTGCCGCATCCCTCGCGCGGGACCCTGATGCTGGAGGCGCCGCTCAGCCCCGAGATGCGCGCCGGCTTCGAGCGCTTCGGCTTCGCCGAACACGAAGCCGACCCCGAGCCGTTCGAGCGGCGGCGGAGCCGCTAGATCCCCTCT
>JAQGIJ010000206.1 GCA_028291285.1 Phenylobacterium sp.
CTAGCCGGGCCGGCCGTGGCGTAGGGCGGCGGTGAGCCCGCCGTCGATCCGAAGGTCGCAGCCGGTGATGAAGCCGGCGAGGTCGGACGCCAGGAACTCCGCCGCACTGGCGATGTCGAGCGGCGTCCCCCAGCGACCCGCCGGCGTGGCGGCGACCAGGCCGCCGGCGGCGGGGTTCTCCGCCGCCTCCTTCAGGCCCATCGGCGTGGCGATGAGGCCGGGCGAGAGCGAGACGATGCGCGCGCCGCGCTGGGCCCAGGCGATCGCCCGCTGTTCGCAGAGCCGGGCCACGGCGTACTTGCTCGCGCCATAGGCGGGCTGGGCCAGGCCGTAGGGACCATTGGCGCCGGGCTGCGCCCGCAGGTGCGGCTCGAGGCGTTGCGCCAGTCCAGGCTCGTCGGCCGTATCGAGGACCGCGTCGATCTCCGGACTGGAGGCGAACAGATGGCCGGCCATGGAAGCCAGGAGGACGGCGGCCGCGCCGGGCGCGAGCTGCGGCTCCAGCGCGTCCAGCAGGCGCACGGTGGCGGCGAGGTTCACCTCCACGATCGCTTCCCACCCCGCCAGCGCCGGCGAGAGCCCGGCGGTGTGCACAAGGACGTCCAGGCCGCCTTGGCCGGCGGCGGCCTCGGCGAGCCGGCCCGCCAGCTCGGGCGCGGCGATGTCGCCCGCGACCACCGCCGGCGCCTCGCCGGCGTCGCGCCGCAGCTCCTCGGCGAGCGCCGCCAGCCGGGCCGCGTCCAGGTCGGTCAGCAGCAGGCGATGGCGCCTTGAGAACACCCGCGCGCAGGCTATTCCCATGCCTCCGCAGGCGCCTGTGATCAGGGCGAGCGGCGGCTCGGCGCGGCTGGTCATCTTCATCTCCTCCTGGTCCCGTGCGGCGCTTCGCGCGCTCGCCGCGCAGGGTTCAGCTTCGCCGCGCCGGCGTCAACGCCGCCGACCTGAATGCAGCTCCAGAACGCATTTACGGCGGGGCTTGCGCCGACCTAGCGTCGAGGCTCCCGCCGATCGCCTTCCGTCCGGAGCACACCCTGTGACCGACCGCTACGATCTCTCCGGCAAGGTCGCCGTCGTCACCGGCGCCACCAAGGGCATGGGCCGCGCCATCGCCGAGCGGTTCGCGCAGAGCGGCGCGCGCGTGGTGATCTCCAGCCGCACCGCCGAGGACGTCCGCCGCGTGACGGACGAGCTCAACGCCCGCTACGGCCAGGACGGACCTGTGGCGGTCGGCGACACCTGCGTGATCGAGGACAAGGCGGACCTGCAGAAGATCGTCGACCTGGCGGTCTCCACCTTCGGCGGGCTGACGACGCTGGTCTGCAACGCCTGCGGCATGCCCTGGCTGGGCGCGTCGGAGGAGATGCGCGACGAGGAGATCGACTTCCAGTTCCTGACCGTCTTCAAGAGCAAGATGTGGCTGGTGAACGCCGCCCTGCCCGCCCTGCTCGAGGCGGAGGGCGCCGCCGTCGTCTTCATCAGCTCGGGCTCGGCTTTCGAGACCACCACCGAGCGCAACGTCTATGCCTGCATGCGCGCGGCCGAGCTGCACTACATGCGCAACATCGCCGCCGAGTACGGCCCGCGGGTGCGGGTCAACGCCATCTCGCCGGGCCTGATCGAGACCTTCTCGGCCGCCCCCCTGTTCGCCGACGAGGCGGTGCGCCGGAAGATCGCCGCCTCCGTGCCGCTCAACCGCACCGGCCTGCCGGAAGAGATCGCCTCGGCCGTCGCCTTCCTGGCCTCGGAATCCAGCGCCTTCACCACCGGAACGGTCCTGCCCGTCGACGGCGGCCGGCTGCTGAAGGCTAAGGAGAAGGTGCTGACGCAGGTCTACAAGGCCGACAGTCCCGCCAGCCGCCGCCCAGCGTAAGTCGGCCACGTCTATGGCGGGATTGCGGCAGGCCGCTCTCCTATAAGTTGCAGTCAAGAATTCGCGGCGTCGCTGGACGCAACTGCGAATAAGCACTTTCCTTATCAAGTTTCCGAGATCGCCATCAGCGCCCTCAGTTGAGGTGGATCGGAGGTGGGGATCTGTGAATTCTTATGAAATAGAATACGGGAGGACGCGGTGGCCCCAGGGCCGTCCAACAGGATGCTTGCCGCTTTCGGGCGCGACGTGGAGCTGATCCGCCCGCACCTGCGAAAGCTTGAGCTTCACGCCGGCCAGGTACTTTCGGAACCGGGCGAGCGCATCCGCCTCGTCTACTTCCTGGAGGGCGGCGTCGTCTCGAAAATGACCGTGTTCGAGGACGGGACGGAGATCGAATGCGCCCTCGTCGGCCGGGACGGCGCGGTGGGCGCCCTGTCGGCGCTCGGCCTGCGGACCGCGGTCACGCGCGACATCTGCCACATGCCGGTGCGCGCGAGCATGATCGAGACGCACCACTTGGCCCTCGCCGCACGCAATTCCGAGCGGATCCACAACGCCCTCGACCGGTACTGCGCCTGGAAGATGAGCTACGCCATCCGCAACGGCGCCTGCAACGCGCGCCACGCCGTGGAGCAGCGCCTCTGCCGCTGGCTGCTCACCTGCTCCGATGTGCTCGAGCAAAGTGAGATCCGGCTGCCGCAGGAGGTCTTCGCCAAGATGCTGGGCGTGCAACG
>JAQGIJ010000217.1 GCA_028291285.1 Phenylobacterium sp.
GGTGGCGAGGTCGCGGAACTGGGCCGGGAAGTTGTTGTGGACGAAGAGGACGCCGCCGGACATGGCGCTCTTCTGCCCGCAAGGCGGATGGCGTGTCACCTCTCTTGAGTCTGCTCCAGGGACAGGATCACCTGGTGGTTGCGCAGCGCGAGCAGCAGGGTCTGCTCGCGCAGGCCGGTCAGCATCCGCGCGGCGTGCGGGGCCAGCGACAGGCTGTTGGCGTCGCGCCGGATCCAGCCCTCCGCCACCAGCGCAGCCACCTTGCGGCGCACGCTCTCCTTGGGGATCCCCGTCGAATCGGCGATCGAGCGGACGTTGGTCGAGAGGCTTGGCATGGTCTCCACCGCCCCGCTCAGCACGTCCTCCAGGTCCATCGTCTCGACGTCCTTGTGTTCGACGGTGCGCATGCCGACCACCAGCACGATCAGCAGCTTGTCGAGATCCCCGTCGCAGGTGGCGCGGCCGATGCTGAGCACGTCCAGCAACGGGGCGAGCAGGTCCTTGGCGATCTGCGGGTAACGGCGCCGCAGCAGGGGCAGCAGTTGGGGCATGTCGCCTCCTCGGGCTGAACGGGCCTCTTGCGACCGCGTTCCGGGCGGTCACGGCCAGGCTTGACGAAGCGGAACAAAACAGGAATAAGAACGAACACAGAACGCGGACGCGGTTCTCCACAGGCCGCTCACAACAGGGATGCGACACATGGTTCGTCTGGCGCGAGAATCGCTGGCCTTTGTCTCCGTGGCCAGCTTTGTCTGGATGATGTGCCAGGTGGCCGGCTTCGTTGGCTGACCGCCATGCGAATGGGGGAGGCGGCGGGGGTGAGCGAAGAGGGCCAGGGGTTCGACGGCGAGACGTCCGTCGGGCAGGGCTTCGTCCACCTGCGGGTCCGCTCCGCCTATTCGCTGCTGGAAGGCGCCATCAAGGCGGACAAGGTGGGCACGCTGGCGGCCGGGTGCTGCATGCCGGCCGTGGCGCTCACCGACCGGGCCAACCTGTTCGGCGCGCTGGAGTTCTCCGTCGCCACCAAGGAGGCGGCCGTGCAGCCGATCGTCGGCTGCGCCCTGCCGGTCAGCGGCCTCGGCGAGCGGCCGCCGGAGCGCTGGGCGCGCACGCCCACGGTGGTGCTGCTGGCGCAGAGCGAGCGGGGCTACCTCAACCTCGCCGAGCTTTCCTCCATCGCCTATCTCGAATGCGACGCCGCCGACGAGCCGCACGTGCCCTGGGAGAAGGTCGCCGAGCGCGCCGAAGGGCTGATCCTGCTCTCGGGCGGGCCGGACGGGCCGGTCGACAGCCTGTTCGCCGCGGGCAGGGTGAAGGAAGGGCGCGCGGCGCTTTCCGAGATGCGCCGGGTGTTCGGCGACCGCTTCTACGTCGAGCTGCAGCGCCACGGCTTGCCCGGGGAGGCCGTCGCCGAGGGGGAGCTCGTGGCCTTCGCCTACGAGGCGGACGTGCCGCTGGTGGCGACCAACGACGCTTATTTCGCCAAGCCCGCCATGTATCAGGCGCACGACGCCCTGATGTGCATCGCCGACGGCGCCTACGTCGGCCAGGAAGAACGGCGACGGGTGACGGCTGAGCACTGGTTCAAGCCGGCCGCCGACATGCGGACCCTGTTCGCCGACCTGCCGGAGGCCTGCGACAACACCCTCGACATCGCCCGCCGCTGCGCCTTCATGGTCGCCAAGCGCGGGCCGCTGCTGCCGCGCTTCCCCACCGAGGGCGGCCGCTCCGAGGCCGACGAGCTGGCCCACCAGGCGCGCGAAGGCCTGAGGCTGCGCATGAGCCGGGGCCAGGCGAACACCGCGCCCCGCGAAGAGTACGAGGCCCGGCTCGAGCAGGAGATCGGGATCATCGCCCAGATGGGCTTCCCGGGCTACTTCCTGATCGTCGCGGACTTCATCAAGTGGGCCAAGGCGCACGGCATCCCGGTGGGGCCGGGGCGGGGCTCGGGCGCGGGCTCGCTGGTGGCCTATGCGCTGACCATCACCAACCTCGACCCGCTGCAGTACGGGCTGCTGTTCGAGCGCTTCCTGAACCCGGAGCGGGTCTCCATGCCCGACTTCGACATCGACTTCTGCCAGGAGCGGCGGGAGGAGGTGATCACCTACGTCCAGCAGCGCTACGGCCGCGACCGGGTGGCCCAGATCATCACCTTCGGCACCCTGCAGGCGCGCGCGGTGCTGCGCGACGTGGGCCGGGTGATGCAGATGCCGCTGGGCCAGGTGGACCGGCTGGCCAAGATGGTGCCCGCCAACCCGGCCAACCCGGTGACGCTCGCCAAGGCCATCGAGATCGAGCCGCGCCTGCGGCAGGCGCGCGACGAGGACGAGGCGGTGGCGCGCCTGCTCGACGTGGCCCTGCAGCTGGAAGGGCTCTACCGCAACGCCTCGACCCACGCCGCGGGCGTGGTGATCGGCGACCGGCCGCTCACCGAGCTGACCCCGCTCTACCGCGATCCGCGCTCGGACCTCCCGGCCACCCAGTTCAACATGAAGTGGGTGGAGAGCGCGGGCCTGGTGAAGTTCGACTTCCTGGGCCTGAAGACGCTGACGGTCATCGACCGGGCGCTGAAGCACCTGGACAAGCGCGGCGCCGGCTTCGACATGGCCGACCTGCCGCTGGACGACCCCAAGACCTACGAGCTGATGAGCAACGCCCAGACGGTGGGGGTCTTCCAGTTCGAAGGGCAGGGGATGCGCGACACCCTGCGCCAGCTGCGGCCCAACTGCATCGAGGACGTCACCGCCATCGGCGCCCTCTACCGCCCGGGCCCGATGGACAACATCCCGGCCTTCATCGACTGCAAGTTCGGCCGCAAGCCGATCGACACCCTGCACCCGACGCTGGCGCCGGTGCTGAACGAGACCTACGGCATCATCGTCTACCAGGAGCAGGTGATGCAGATCGCCCAGATCCTGGCGGGCTACAGCCTGGGCGAAGCCGACCTCCTGCGCCGCGCCATGGGCAAGAAGAAGAAGGAGGAGATGGAGCAGCAGCGCGCCCGCTTCGTCTCCGGCGCGGCCGAGAACAGCATCCCCGCCGAGCAGTCGGGCGCCATCTTCGACCTGGTCGACAAGTTCGCGGGCTACGGCTTCAACAAGTCCCACGCCGCGGCCTATGCGGTCGTCAGCTACCAGACCGCCTGGCTGAAGGCGAACGCGCCGGTCGAGTTCTTCGCCGCCTCGATGAGCCTCGACATCGCCAACACCGACAAGCTGTCGGTCTTCTACCAGGACGCCAAGCGCTTCGGGGTGAAGATCCTGCCGCCGGACGTGAACCGCTCGGCCGCCGACTTCGCGGTGGAGAACGGCGAGGTGCTCTACGCCCTGGGCGGCATCCGCAACGTCGGCCTGCAGGCCATGGAGCACGTGGTGCAGGTGCGCCGGGAGGGCGGCCCGTTCCGCGACATCTTCGACTTCGTGGAGCGGATCGACCCCAGGCAGGTCAACAAGCGGACCTTCGAGACCCTGGCGCGCGCCGGCGCCTTCGATTCCATCCAGCCCAACCGCGCCCAGCTGGCGGCGGCGGCGGACGTCCTGATCGGCCACGCCCAGGCGCTCGCCGCCGACCGCGCCGAGGGCAAGCGGAGCCTGTTTGGCGACGACGCCGGCGGCGCCGGCCGTCCACGCATCCCCCACGTCGAGGCCTGGGCGCCCACCGACCGACTGGACGAGGAGCTGGCGGCGATCGGCTTCTACCTCTCGGGCCATCCGCTGGAGGACATGGTCGAGGCCCTGCGCCGCAAGCGCACCGATCTCTACGCCGACGCGCTCGCCAAGGCCCTGGGCGGGGCTGAGGCCCTGCGCATGGCCGGGATCGTGCGCCGCAAGCTGGAGAAGCCGGGGCGGTCGGGGGAGAAGTTCGCCTTCGTCACCCTCTCCGACCCCACCGGCGAGTACGAGGTGCTGTTCCCGCCGGAGACCCTGCGGCGGTGCCGGGACTTCCTGGAGCCCGGCAAGTCGGTGTCGATCCGGGTCCGCGCCAAGGCCACCGAGGGCGAGGTGCGATTTTTCGGCGACGACGCCCAGCCGGTGGAGAAGATGATCGAGGATGCGGTGGCGGGCCTGCGCATCCACGTCTCGCCGCGCAGCGCCGAGATCGAGGCGCTGAAGAAGCGGCTCGAGGGCGTGGCCACCGCCCGCGGCGGCGAGATCCTGCTCGTCGCGGGGCTGGGGCAGGGCCGCGAAGTGGAGCTGAAGCTGCCCGGCCGGTTCAAGCTCGACTCCGCCGTGCGCGGCGCGCTGAAGACCGCGCCGGGCGTTGTCTTCGTCGAGGACCTGTAGGCGGCCGCGGCGCCCTCGGCTAAATCGCCTCGCCATGGACCACCCGCTGGACCGCGCCGTCTGGGCCGCGCTGACCACCCGCCAGGCCGGCCTCGCCCTGGGGAACGCCCGGGCGCGACGGCTTGCGCCGGCCTACGGCCTCTTCGCCGCGGCCGCCGATCGCTCGCCGGAGAGCCTGGCGGCCCTTGCGGAGCTGGTGCTCGGCACGGGCGACGCCGCCTTCTTCGAAGCCGACCCGCCGAGCGCGCTGCCGGGGCTCGCCATCACGCCGGGCGACCCGATCTCGCAGATGGTGGCCGAGGCGCCGGTGTTCGTGGAGCCCGCCTTCGAGGTCATCCCGCTGGACGAGGCCGATGCGCCGGAGATGCTGGAGCTCGCCACCCTGACGAAGCCCGGTCCCTTCTTCGAGGCCACGCACCGGCTCGGCGCCTTCATCGGCGTGCGGCTGGACGGGCGGCTGGTGGCCATGGCCGGCGAGCGCCTGCGGCTGCCGGGCTACACCGAGGTCAGCGCCGTCTGCACCCGCCCCGGCCACCGCGGGCGTGGCTATGCGGCGGGGCTGATGAGCATGGTGGCCCGCGCCATCGTCGCGCGGGGCGAGATCCCCTTCCTGCACGCCTACGACCACAACACCGGCGCCATCGCCCTCTACGAGACCCTCGGCTACCGCCGCCGCCGCCAGGTGAAGGTGAGCTTTCTGACCGCAGCCTGAAGGCTCCGCCTTCTCACGCGTCCCACACGGAGGGGCCACCGCCAACGGCTTGCATTTCCGCCGCTTAGCCCCTATTTGCCCGCTTCATTCCACACGCAGGTGTTTGGGACGTGGCGGGGAGACATCCCGTCCGCTCCATTCCGGTCCCTGGAACACCAGGGGTTTGCCTGCGGAGGTCAACCGGAAAAAGGACGTCGAGACCTATGGCTCTTCCTGATTTCTCCATGCGCCAGCTCCTGGAAGCCGGCGCGCACTTCGGCCACCAGACCCACCGCTGGAACCCGAAGATGGAGCGCTTCATCTTCGGCAGCCGCTCCAACATCCACATCATCGACCTGTCGCAGTCGATCCCGCTGCTGCACCAGGCCCTGGTCAAGGTGCGCGAAGTCGCCGCCGGCGGCGGCCGCATCCTGTTCGTCGGCACCAAGCGCCAGGCTTCGGAGCCGATCGCCACGGCGGCCAAGCGCTGCGCCCAGTACTACGTGAACCACCGCTGGCTCGGCGGCACGCTCACCAACTGGCGCACCGTGTCGGGCTCGATCGCCCGCCTGCGCGAGCTCGAAGGCTTGCTGGAAGGCGACAGCGGCCGCACCAAGAAGGAGCTGCTGCAGCTCACCCGCGAGCGCGACAAGCTCGAGCTGTCCCTTGGCGGCATCAAGGACATGGGCGGCATCCCCGACCTGATGTTCGTGATCGACACCAACAAGGAGGCGATCGCCATCCTGGAAGCGCGCAAGCTGAACATCCCGGTGATCGCCATCCTCGACACCAACTGCAACCCGGACGGGATCACCTATCCGATCCCCGGCAACGACGACGCCGCCCGCGCCATCCAGCTCTATTGCGACCTGATGGCCGACGCGATCCTCGACGGCCTGGCCGCCGGCCAGGCGGCCTCGGGGGTGGATCTGGGCGCGGCCGAGGCGCCGATGGAGCCCGTCCTGGCGCGCGCCGATGCGGCCCCGGCCGAGCCCGCCCCGGCCGAGCCTGCGCCGACCGAGGCGGCTCCCGCCGAAGCGGTTGCGGAGCAGCAGCCCGCCGGCTGAGCCGGTCCAGGCGGGTCGCCGCCGCGTCCGATCAACTGACTGTCACGGCGGGCCCTTAAGCGGGGCCCGCTTGTTTCCAACCTGAAGGAGCTGACCATGGCGGACATCACCGCTGCGCTGGTCAAGGACCTGCGCGAGAAGTCCGGCGCAGGCATGATGGACTGCAAGAAGGCGCTGCAGGAGACGAGCGGCGACACGGACGCGGCCATGGACTGGCTGCGCACCAAGGGCCTCAGCAAGGCCGCCAAGAAGTCGGACCGCGCCGCTGCCGAGGGCCTCGTGGCCGGCAAGGTGAGCGCCGATGGCAAGACCGGCGTGCTCGTCGAGCTTAACGCGGAGACCGACTTCGTCTCCAAGAACGAGACCTTCCAGACCGCCGCGCGCGACATCGCCGAGGTGGCGCTGAACGTGGAGGGCGTCGACGCCATCTCGGCGGCCAAGACCGCCAAGGGCGAGGTCGTGAACGACCTCATCACCAACCTGATCGCCACCATCGGCGAGAACATGCGCCTGCGTCGCTCGGCCCGCCTCAGCGTGGCTGAAGGCGCCGTCGCGCTCTACCTGCACAACGTGCAGGGCGAGGGCGTTGGGCGGCTCGGCGTGCTGGTGGCGGTCGAAGGCGCGGGCGACGCGGCCCAGCTCAAGGAACTCGGCCGCAGGATCGCCATGCACGTGGCGGCGACGGCGCCCCTGGCGCTCTCCACCGCCGACCTCGATCCCGCGGTCGTGCAGAAGGAGCGCGAGATCCAGACCCAGACGGCGATCGAATCAGGCAAGCCGCGCGAGATCGCGGAGAAGATGGTCGAGGGCCGCATCCGCAAATGGCAGGAGGAGGTCGTCCTCCTGAAGCAGCCGTTCGTGATGAATCCCGACCAGACCATCGAGCAGCTGGTCGCCGAAACCGCCAAGGGCCTCGGCTCGCCGGTGGCGGTGAAGAGCTTTGTCCGCTTCGCCCTCGGCGAGGGCGTGGAGAAGAAGACCGACGACTTCGCCGCCGAGGTCGCCCAGCTCTCCGGGCAGAGCTGATCCGAGATGGACCCGGAGCCGCCCCGCGCGGCTCCGGCGCTCCTCGCGCACCCAGGGCGGTGCGCGGCGCCACGGACGATTTGGCCATCCCCGCCGGCTTCCGCTTGGCGGAAAATCGTCCTGGTCTATGTTCCCCGTACCCCTGAGTGAGTGACCCGGACCCCGCGATGCCCGACGCCCCCCTGCGCTACAAGAAGATCCTGCTCAAGGTCTCCGGCGAGGTTCTGATGGGGGACCAGAGCTTCGGCATCGACACCGGCACCCTGGAACGCACCGCCGAGGACATCGGCGAGGTCGTCAAGACGGGGGTGGAGCTCTGCCTGGTGATCGGCGGCGGCAACATCTTCCGCGGCGTCTCGCTCGCCGGGCGCGGCATGGAGCGGGCCACCGCCGACTACATGGGCATGCTGGCCACCGTGATGAACGCGCTGGCCCTGCAGGGCGCGCTGGAGAAGATCGGCATCTACACCCGCGTGCAGTCCGCCATTCCGATGGAGGCGGTCTGCGAGCCCTACATCCGCCGCCGCGCGCTGCGCCACCTGGAGAAGGGCCGGGTGGTGATCTTCGCCGCCGGCATCGGCAATCCCTTCTTCACCACCGACACCACCGGCGCGCTCCGGGCCGCCGAGATGGGCTGCGACGCCCTCTTCAAGGGCACCAGCGTCGACGGCGTCTACACCGCCGACCCGAAGAAGGACGCGACCGCCCAGCGCTACGAGTCGCTCAGCTACCAGGAGGTCCTGGCCAAGGACCTGCGCGTCATGGACGCCTCGGCCATCAGCCTGATGCGCGACAACCAGATCCCCATCGTGGTCTTCTCGATCCGCGAA
>JAQGIJ010000221.1 GCA_028291285.1 Phenylobacterium sp.
ACTTCTTCGTGGTGCCCAAGGTGGTCGAGTAGATGTCCGAGATCACCTCGCTGACCCTGAAGGCCGCGCTGGAAGGCCTTCAATCGAAAGCGTTTTCCTCCGCCGAGCTGACCCAGGCGCACGTCGCCGCCGTCGAGGCCGCGCGCCCGCTGAACGCCTTCGTGGTCGAGACGCCGGAGAAGGCGCTGGACATGGCCAGGGCCTCCGACGCGCGCCGCGCGCAAGGCCAGGCCGGTCCGCTGGAAGGCGCGCCGCTGGGGATCAAGGACCTGTTCTGCACCGAGGGCGTGACCTCCACCGCCGCCTCGAAGATCCTCGCCGGCTTCCGGCCCACCTATGAGTCCACCGTCACCGCCAACCTCTGGCGCGACGGGGCGGTGATGCTGGGCAAGCTCAACATGGACGAGTTCGCCATGGGCTCGTCCAACGAACGCTCGGCCTTCGGGCCGGTGGTGAACCCCTGGCGCGCGCAAGGCGGCAACGCCCAGCTGACGCCGGGCGGCTCCTCCGGCGGCTCGGCCGCCGCGGTGGCCGCCGGGCTCTGCCTGGGCGCCACCGCCACCGACACCGGCGGCTCGATCCGCCAGCCGGCGGCCTTCACCGGCACGGTCGGCATCAAGCCGACCTACGGCCGCTGCTCGCGCTGGGGCATCGTCGCCTTCGCCTCTTCGCTGGACCAGGCAGGTCCCATGGCGCGCACCGTCGAGGACACCGCGATCCTGCTCAGGTCCATGGCCGGCCACGACCCGAAGGACTCCACCAGCCTGCCGGTGGAGACGCCGGACTTCCCGGCCTTCGTCGGCAAGTCGGTGAAGGGCCTGCGCGTGGGCGTGCCCAAGGAGTACCGGGTCGACGGCATGCCCGCCGAGATCGAGGCGCTCTGGCAGAAGGGCGTCGAGTGGCTGAAGGAGGCCGGCTGCGAGATCGTCGACGTGTCGCTGCCGCACACCAAGTACGCGCTTCCGGCCTACTACATCATCGCGCCGGCCGAGGCCTCGTCGAACCTCGCCCGCTACGACGGCATGCGCTACGGCCTGCGCGTCGAGGGCCAGAACCTCACCGACACCTATGAGAAGACCCGCGCCGAGGGCTTCGGGACCGAGGTCAAGCGCCGCATCCTGATCGGCACCTATGTGCTCTCGGCCGGCTACTACGACGCCTATTATCTGAAGGCGCTGAAGGTCCGCCGGCGGATCGCCGACGACTTCGACCGCGCCTTCGAGAGGGTGGACGCGCTGCTCACGCCCACCGCGCCCTCGGCGGCCTTCGCGCTCGGCGAGAACGCCGACGATCCGGTGGCCATGTACCTGAACGACATCTTCACCGTGACGGTGAACCTGGCCGGCCTGCCCGGCATGAGCATCCCGGCGGGCCTGGACGCCAACGGCCTGCCGCTCGGCCTGCAGCTGATCGGTCGCGCGCTCGACGAAGGCACCCTATTTTCACTGGGTGGCGCGATCGAGAAGGCGGCGGATTTCCGCGCCAAGCCGCAGAAGTGGTGGTGAGCCGATGAGCGAGACCGCGGACAAGTCCAAGCTGATCAAGGGCCGCACCGGCGACTGGGAGATGGTGCTGGGCCTCGAGGTCCACGCCCAGGTGGCCTCCAACGCCAAGCTGTTCTCCGGCGCGGCCGTGGGCTTCGGCGCCGGCCCCAACGAACAGGTCAGCCCGGTGGACGCGGCCATGCCCGGCATGCTGCCGGTCATCAACAGGCACTGCGTCGAGCAGGCGGTGAAGACGGGCCTGGGGCTCAAGGCCCAGATCAACCACTGGTCCCGCTTCGACCGGAAGAACTACTTCTATCCGGACCTGCCGCAGGGCTACCAGATCAGCCAGTTCAAGGACCCGGTGGTCGGCGAGGGCGAGGTGCTGGTGGAGCGCGACGACGGCTCGACCTTCACGGTGCGCATCGAGCGGCTGCACCTGGAGCAGGACGCCGGCAAGAGCCTGCACGACCAGGATCCCAACTCCACCTATGTCGACCTGAACCGGGCCGGCACCGCGCTGATGGAGATCGTCTCGCGGCCGGACATGCGCTGCGCCGAGGAGGCTGCGGCCTACGTCAAGAAGCTGCGCACCATCCTGATCTACCTCGGCACCTGCGACGGCGACATGGAGAAGGGCAACCTGCGCGCCGACGTGAACGTCTCGGTCTGCCGCCCCGGTGACTACGAGAAGTTCCGCGAGACCGGCAGTTTCAGCTACCTGGGCACGCGCTGCGAGATCAAGAACGTCAACTCCTACCGCTACATCCAGCAGGCCATCGAATACGAGGCCCGCCGGCAGATCGAGATCCTCGAGGACGGCGGCAAGATCGACCAGGAAACCCGGCTGTTCGATCCGGGCAAGGGCGAGACGCGCTCGATGCGCTCGAAGGAAGAGGCGCACGACTACCGCTATTTCCCAGATCCCGACCTCTTGCCGCTGGAGCTGGACCCGGCCTGGGTGAAGGCCATCGAGGCCAGCCTGCCGGAGCTGCCGGACGCCAAGAAGGCCCGTCTGCAGTCGCAGTACGGGCTGACGCCCTACGACGCCGGCGTGCTGATCGGCGAACAGGCCCGGGCGGACTTCTTCGAGACGGCCGCCAAGGGCCGCGACGCCAAGCTGACGGCGAACTGGGTGACCAACGACCTGGCCGCCCGGCTGACCGCCGCCGGCCTGGAGATCACCGAAAGCCCGATCGCGCCCGCGGCCATCGCCGAGCTGGTCCAGCTAATCGAGGAGGGGGTGATCTCCTCGAAGATCGCCAAGGACGTCTTCGAGCGCATGTGGGCCGGCGACGGGGCCGCCGGCGAGATCGTCGAGAAGCAGGGCCTGAAACAGGTCTCCGACACCGGCGCCCTGGAAAAGATCATCGACGACCTGATCGCCGCCAACCCCGGCCAGGCCGCCGCCGTGGCCGAGAAGCCCCAGGCCATCGGCTGGTTCGTCGGCCAGGTGATGAAGGCCACCGGCGGCAAGGCCTACCCCGGCGCGGTGAACCAGCTGCTCAGGAGCAAGCTGGGGGCGGTATAGGACGGCCTAAGGGTGACGCGCTCAGTCCCCGATCACGTCGAAGATCTGGCCGGTCGCGCGGCTGACCAGCATGTAGCGGCCGCCCATCCGCACCCAGGCGAAGCCCGGCGGCGGCGGACGCAGCCGGTGGCGGCCGTAGTCGGGGACCACGGCGCCGCGGTATTGCGGCGGGATCAGCCCGCCCCGGCGCACGCCATAGCCCGGCGGCCCGCGGC
>JAQGIJ010000238.1 GCA_028291285.1 Phenylobacterium sp.
CGATGGACTGGCCATAGAACTCCCGCGGCAGGGTGCGGAAGGGGGCGGCGGCATAGACGGCGCTGACCGCGCGGTCCGCCGCGGTGCGGGCGGCGGCGGTCTGGGCGCCGCGGATCTGGGCCTGGACATCGCCCAGCACCCCGCCGCCGGAATTGAGCGTGAAGGTGACCCGCACCAGCACGTCGCGCGCGTCGGCCACGTCGCAGTTGGGGTTCCAGCGCCGCTGCAGCTCTTCCGTGAGGCCGCTCAGCGCCGCGGAGGCGGCGGCGGTCCCGAGCGCCGGGCGGGCCTGCTGCGCGGTCTCCGGCCGCGCCGCGCCCTTGGCCGCGGAGGTGGGCTTGGCGGCGGCCGGCTTGGAGATCTTCGAGAGCAGGGCGTCGAGGTCGAGGCTCTTCTGCGGCTTCGGCACCGGCTTCGGCGTCGGCGCGGGCGTGGGCGTGGGCGCCGGGGGCTGCGGGACCGGCTGCGGCGCGGGCGGCGTGGGCTCCGGCGGCGCCTGCGGCAGCGGCTGCTCGGCCTGGGCGGTCTGCGGCTCGGGCGCTTCCACCGCCGCACGCAGGTCGGCCGGCGGGGCGTTGGAGACGATGGTCACCGGCACGACGGCGCCCACCTTCAGGTCGCGGGTGAAGCGCCAGGAGATCAGCAGGGCGCAGGCCACCGCCACGTGCAGCGCCACCGATCCCATCAAAGCTGGCGAGATCTCCCGGCGGGTCACGGCTGGCGCGGCTCCTCGCCCGGCGCCGGCGGCCTGGCGCCCGAGGACGGCCCGCCGGTGTCGGTGATCAGGTTGATCGCGCTGAAACCGCTGGTGGCGAGCGCCGCCATCACCTGCGCCACGACGGCGTAGGAGGCCCGCCCGTCGGCGCGCACGAAGATCGGCCGCTTCGCGCCCGCGCCGGCCATCTCACGCAGCTGCGGGGCGAGGCTCGAGAAGGCCACCTGCCGCTCGCCTACGAAAATCGATCCGTCGGTGCGGATCGAGACCGAGAGCGGCTCGGTCTGGTCCTGGATGGCGCCGGCCTCGGTCTTGGGCAGCTCCACCGGCACGCCGGCGGTGAGCAGGGGCGCGGAGATCATGAAGATGATCAGCAGCACCAGCATCACGTCCACCAGCGGCGTGACGTTGATCTCGGAGAGCGCGCCGCGGCGGCCGCGCCCGGCGCGCCGGCGTCCGCGCCGCCCGCCCGCGTTGAAGGCGTCGTTTGCCGAGAGCGCCATGCCTCAGACCCGTTCCGCCAGGCGCCGCTGGATCGCGGTCGAGAGGTCGTCGGCGAAGCCCTCCAGCCGGGCCGAGTACTTGCCCGCCTTGGTCGAGAAGGCGTTGTAGGCGATGTAGGCCGGGATGGCGGCGATCAGGCCGATGGCGGTGGCGAACAGCGCCTCGGCGATGGCCGGGGCGACCACGGCCAGGCTGGTGTTCTTCTGGATCGCGATGGCCTGGAAGGCGTGCATGATCCCCCAGACCGTGCCGAAGAGGCCGATGAAGGGCGAGGCGGTGGCGACGATGGCGAGCAGGCCCAGCCCCTCCTCCACCCGTCCGCTCTCGCGGGCGATCATGGTGTCGAGCACCCGGTCGATGCGCTGGATCAGGAAGGCCGCCTGACCCTCGCTCGAGGGCTTCAACCGCCCCTCGCGCCACTCCCGCAGCGCCGCCTGCAGCATGCGCGCCAGCGCATGCCGCGGCCGTTCCCCGGCGCCCGCGGCCACCTCCTCCAGGCTCCGCCCGGAGCTCACCTCGGCCTCGAAGCGGTCGGCGTGGCGGTTCAGGCTGGCGAAGCGGAAGGCCTTGTCGAGGATCACCGTCCACGACCATAGCGAGGCCAGCCCCAGCCCCACCATCACCAGCTTCACCACCCAGTCGGCGCGCAGGAAGAGGGTGACGAAATTGAAGGAGTCGGGCGTGACGGAAGCGGCGTCCATGCGGCGGGAGGCTCCTGAGCGGCTTGGCGGTTCAGCGTTGCGGATTACGCGTTGGCGCGAGGCGGTGGCGATCTTGTGGCAAGGCTAGAGCGCTTCGGCCATCGGCGAAAAGCGCCGAGCAGGTGTCGCAGAAATACCGCGCCGCCGCTCAGTCGAAATAGGGCGAAAGCATCGCCACCAGATCGGCCGGCGGGCGCCGGGCGCGGCCGGAGAGGTCGATGCAGGCCGCCTCCACCTCGGCCTCGGCGATGGTCTCGGCGTCGCGAAGGATGCGCTGACGGACGAGGAGCCTGGGCCCGCGGGCGGCGGTGAAGCGGGTGCGGACCTGCAGGGCGTCGTC
Source organism: Phenylobacterium sp. (assembly GCA_028291285.1). The sequence continues at coordinate 2,261 of JAQGIJ010000238.1, forward strand.
GATCCGCGCTGCGCGGCGGAAATCGACGGCCAGCCGCGTCACCGTGAAGGCGAGCGGATCGGGCCGCTGCAGCAGGGCGGCGTGATGCACGCCCGCGAGCCTCAGGAAGTCCGTCCGCCCACGCTCGAAGAACCGCACATAGGCCCCGTGGTAGACCACGCCCGTAAAGTCGGTGTCCTCGTAGTAGGTGCGCACCGGGAGCACGTGCTCGCACCCGTCCATCCAGCCGGCGCTAGGGTGTTCCTCGCTCATCGCCCTTCCCCGCTCATGGTCGCGACGCGGCTTCATACCGCAGGTTGCGTCGCTGCCCGCGCAGGTTCAGCATCTTTTCGCGGAAAACCGCGGCCCGGCGCCAGCCGGGACCCAAGGCGTCAGGGAGCGGGACCCCATGGTCGACGGGGCGATCGACGAGGCGACGGCCGTCGCGGCCGCGCCGGCCACGAAGCGCGCGAGGCTCAAGCGCAAGGCCGGCGGGATCTCCGCCCTTCGGCTGCTGGCCTTCTCCTCCCCCACCCTGCCTCTGGTGGCGTCGCTGGTGCCGGTCGCCTTCCTGCTGCCGCCGTTCTACACCGGCGAGCTCGGCATGAGCCTGGCGACCTGGAGCCTGGTGCTGCTGGTCAGCCGGTTCTTCGATGTCTGCGTCGATCCGTTCGTCGGCATGCTCTGCGACCGCTTCCCCTCCCGCTGGGGCCGGCGGCGCCACTGGATCGTGCTCGCCACGCCGATCGTCATGATCGGCGCGACCATGCTGTTCATGCCGAAGCTGTTCATGGCGCATCCCACGCCGGCCTTCGCCATAGCGGCCACCATCCTCAGCCATTTCGGCTACACCGTGGCCAGCCTGAACAGCTACGCCTGGAGCGGCGAGCTCTCGGACGACTACCACGAACGGACGCGGATTCTCGGCTGGCGCGGCGTGGTCTTCCAGTTCTCGCCCGTGCTGGCGCTGGTCATCCCCGCCATCCTCGAGCGGCTCGATCCCGCAGCGACCAACGGCGACAAGGTCGCTTCGATCGGCTGGCTGATCGTCGTCCTGATGCCGCTGAGCGTGGCGCTCTCGCTGGCCTCGGTGGGCGAGCGGCCGCGGGCGGCGCCGGCGCCGACAGGCGAAAAGCAGCGCCTGCTCGCCGGCCTGAAGATCCTGATCGGCAACCGGCTGCTGCAGCGGGTGCTGGCGGTGATGGTGCTGCAGGCCGCGCCGCTGGCGATGATGATGTCGATCAACATCTTCTACGTCACCTTCGTCCTGCAGGCGCCGGGCGTCGGCGCGACCCTGCTGCTGGTGCCGTTCCTCACCTCGCTGATCTCGACGCCGCTCTGGATGCGGCTCGCCAAGGGCCGTGAGAAGCACAAGGTGCTCGCGGTCGCCTACGTCCTGACGGCGATGATCATGAGCAGCTTCCTCTGGCTGGGCGCGGGCGACGTCGTGGCCTTTGCGGTGATCATCTTCTTCTCCGGCGCCTGCGGCGGGACGCTCTTCCTGCTGCAGTCGATCCTCACCGACGTGGTCGACACCGACCTGGCCGAAAGCGGCGAACA
>JAQGIJ010000250.1 GCA_028291285.1 Phenylobacterium sp.
GGCTGTTCGGCGAGGACTTCGTCGCCTTCCGCGCCACCGATGGCCGCGTCGGCTTCTTCGACGAGCACTGCCCGCACCGCGGCGTCTCGCTCGCCCTGGCCCGTAACGAGGACTGCGCGCTGCGCTGCATCTTCCACGGCTGGAAGTTCGACGTCTCAGGCAAGTGCCTCGAGGTGCCGACGCAGGCGGGCGACGCCGGCGCCTTCGCCGCCAAGGTGAAGCTCAACCACTACCCCGCGCGCGAGGCCGGCGGGCTGATCTGGGTGTGGCTCGGCAAGGGCCAGCCGGCGCGCTTCCCGGAGCTGCCGTTCAACCGGGTGCCCGTGGACCAGGTCTTCATCGCCTCGACCAAGATCCCGGTGAACTATCTGCAGGGCCTCGAAGCCACGCTCGACTCCGCCCACATCGGCTTCCTGCACCGCGACTGGATGGGCGACCTGGGGCCCCGGTACGAAGGCGCCGCCCAGAACCTGGCGCCGCGCTACGAGGTCAACGACACGCGCTACGGCTTCCGCGCCGCGGCGCTGCGCGAGCTGCAGGACGGCACGGTGCACGTGCGCTGCAACGAGTTCGTGCTGCCGTTCCACAGCTCGACCGCGTCCGGCGATCCCAACGAGGGCTCCTACCAGATCCTGGTTCCCATCGATGACGAGAACACCCTGTGGATCTTCGTGCGCTGGACCTACGTGGGGCCGGTGACCATGGGCTCCAACATCCTGGCAAAGCCTGGGGACGACCTCGACGACTGGGTGCCGCCGATGGGCGGGCCGGACGAGTACTGGGGGCAGGACCGGGAATCCATGAAGCACGGCTCCTTCGCCGGCTTCTCCGCCGGCCTGCTGGCCGAGGACACCGCCGTGCAGATGAGCATGGGCCGCATCGCCGACCGCACGAAGGAGATGCTCTCCACCAGCGACGCGGCGATCAAGCGGGTGCGCAAGCTGCTGGCCCGCGCCGCGCGCGAGCACCAGGCCGGCAAGCGGCCGCTGGGGACCGATCCCAAGATCCCCTACGAGAAGCTGGTCGCCGTCGCCGGCGTCATGAACCAGGGCGAAGACTGGCGGGAGCGCTTCGCGAGCTGACAAGCTAGGGCGCGGCCCGCACGCCGGGCCGCGCCTGAGCGCCTACATCGGCTTCTTTTCGCCGGTCTCGCGGCGAGCGCGCTCCAGTTCCTCGCCTTCCGGCCCATCGAGCGCCTCCTCGGCCTCGTGCGCCTTCTGTTCGACGGGGCCGTTCTTGACGAACTCGTGCTCCTCCTTCTGGAAACGCCGGCCGGCGTCGTAATTGCCTTCGCCCTGGATCTTGTTGTCGGCCATGGTCGAGCCTCCTTCGGTTCGCCAGGGAAACCCGAGGCGGCGACGGCGGTTCCCCTAGAGCGGGCGAAGCCCGGACACGTCCGCCCCCTCGGCGTGCAGCAGGCCCAGGGAAATGTGCAGCGCGCTGATCAGGGCGTGCAGCTCCGCCGAGGTCAGCCGGGTGCGGCCGCTTTCGGCGAGGCCGAGGCGTGCCGGCGAGAGGCCGGACTGCGCGGCCAGGGCCTCCGGGCTGAAGCCGCGCGCCTGGCGCACCCGGCGCAGCCGCCCGCCGAGCGCCGCCTGCGCCGGATCCACCGCCGGGAGGGGAATGATCACGCGTCCTCCATGCGCCGATTGGCCGGCGTTCTGGGGACAAAGGTTACGCCGGATCAAGGGCTTGACAATGGATAGAGTGGCTCGATGCCGGGCATAAATTAAAGCGATTTGCCCTATTGCGGCGGGCGTGCACACTCCCGCACGGACAAGAGTGCGCCGGCCCTCGACGCCCGCGCCGGCCGATCCAGGGAGACGATACATGAGCCTCGCAGACAGCAAGACCATCGAGAACCTGAAGGCGGCCTTTGCCGGCGAAAGCCAGGCCAATCGCCGCTATCTCTACTTCGCCCAGAAGGCCGACGTGGAAGGCTACAACGACGTGGCCGCCGTGTTCCGCTCCACCGCCGAAGGCGAGACCGGCCACGCCCACGGCCACCTGGACTTCATGGAAAGCGTCGGCGACCCGGCCACCGGCCTGCCGATCGGCGGCACCAGCCTCAACCTGAAGGCCGCCATCGCCGGTGAGACGCACGAATACACCGATATGTATCCAGGCATGGCGCGGACCGCCCGCGAGGAAGGCTTCGACGAGATCGCCGACTGGTTCGAGACCCTCGCCAAGGCCGAGAAGTCGCATGCCGGCCGCTTCCAGCGGGCCCTCGAGACGCTCGACTGACGCCTGATCGGGCGGCGCCCTGACCGGCGCGCCGTCCGCTCCTCCTCCAGCGCAGGACGCGTGCGTGAGCGACGATCCAAAAAAACCCCCCGGCGAGGGCAGCCTCGACGCGCCGTTCCGCCGCGAGATCGCCTGGCGCGACGACGCCTACTATGACCTGGAGAAGGTCCACAAAGAGATGGAGCGGGTGTTCGACATCTGTCACGGGTGCCGGCGCTGCTTCAATCTGTGCGACAGCTTCCCGCGGCTGTTCGACTCCATCGACGAGGGCCCCACCGGCGAGGTCGACGGCATCGGCCCCAAGGAGTTCGCCAAGGTCGCCGAGGCCTGCACGCTCTGCGACATGTGCTTCATGACGAAGTGCCCCTATGTCCCGCCGCACCCGTTCGACGTCGATTTCCCACATCTGATCCTGCGCTACCGGGCGGCCAAGCGGCGGGCCGGCGAGAAGGAGTGGGTGCGCGAGGAGCTGGGCAAGACCGACCGCAACGGCAAGCTCGCCAAGCCGGTCGCCCCGCTCGCCAACTGGGCCACCGCGCGCAAGAACACCCCGCTGCGCAAGCTGATGGAGGCGGTCGCCGGCATCGACGCCGAGGCCGAGCTGCCGAAGTACCATTCCAAGACCGCCGGCGACCGGCTGAAGGCCCAGCCCTTCGCGCCCGATCCGGCGGGCCCGGCCTTCGGCCAACGCAAGGTCGCGCTCTACGCCACCTGCTTCGTGGATTACAACGAGCCCGACACCGCGGTGGCCGCCGCCAAGGTGCTGGCGCGGCAGGGCGTGGAGGTGAAGTTCGTCTATCCGGAATGCTGCGGCATGCCGGAGCTGGAGGCGGGCAACCTGGAATACGTCGCCGGGCGCGCCGAGCGGGTCGCCAAGGTCTTCGCGCCGCTGGTCGAGGACGGCTGGGAGGTGGTGGCGCTGACCGCCTCCTGCGGCCTGATGATGAAGTTCGAGTGGCCGCTGATGCTGCCGGAGAACCACGCCGTGAGCCGGCTCGCCGCCGCCACCCACGACATCTGCGAATACGTGGTCGAGCTTTCCCGCACCTATGGCCTGGCCGAGGGGCTGGGACCGATCGAAGGCGGGGTCACCGTGCACCACGCCTGCCACGCGCGGGCGCAGAACATGGGCGCCAAGTCGGCCGAGATGCTGCGGCTGATCCCCGACACCACGATCAACCTGATCGAGCGCTGCTCCGGCCACGGCGGCACCTTCGGGGTGATGAAGGACACCCACCCCACCGCCCGCAAGGTCGGCCGCCCGGCGGCCCGGCAGATCGCCGCCAAGGGGGCCGCGACCCTGTGCTCGGACTGCCCGCTGGCCTGCAAGCACCTGGGCCAGCTGCTGGAGGACGAGACCTCGCCCAACGTGGCCGCCCCGCCCCGCCAGGAGCACCCGATCGAGGTCCTCGCCCGCGCCTATGGAGCCCTGTGACATGCCCGCCGACACGAGAAGGGTCACCCCCGCCGATCTGATCCCCGACGCCGACTACGCCCGCGCGCGCAAGGAGCGCCGCGCCGCGCTGCTGCCGATCAAGCGGCTGCGGCGGGTGGAGCTCGGGCCGGTCTGCACGGTCTCCTTCGAGTGCTACGAGACCATGCTGTTCCAGATCCAGGAGATGCTGCTCACCGAGAAGGGCGGGGCCGGGCAGGTCCCCGACGAACTCGCCGCCTACAACCCGCTGATCCCGCAGGGCGCCGAGCTGGTGGCCACCGTCATGTTCGAGATCGACGATCCGGTGCGGCGCGAGCAGACGCTGGCCCGGCTCGGCGGCGTCGAGGACCGCTTCTTCCTGCAGGTGGGCGCCGAGCGCATCATGGGCGTCCCGGAAGGCGACATCGAGCGCACCCGCGAGGACGGCAAGACCGCCGCGGTGCACTTCCTTCGCTTCCGGCTGACGCCCGACCAGATCGCGGTCTTCCGCGATCCGGCGACCAGCATCCTGGTCGGCTGCGACCACGAGCGCTACAGCCACCTGGCCGGCCTCTCGCCGGCCACCCGCGCCGAGCTCGCGCGCGACTTCGCCTAAGATCGCCGCGCCGACAATCCAGGGAGACCACCTTGCAAGAAGTCCGGGTTCTGGCGACCTGCAGTCTCGGCCTCGGCTTCTCCTACAAGGGGCTCGAAGCCGGCCTCGAGCGCGCGCCGCACCTGATCGCCTGCGACGCCGGCAGCTCCGATTTCGGCCCCTACTATCTCGGCGCGGGCAAGCTGCAGAAGTCGCCGCTCTCCCTCAAGCGCGATCTGGCCCTGCTGATCGGCGGCGCGCGGCGGATTGGCGTGCCGTTCATCACCGGCTCGGCCGGGGGGGCCGGGGGCGGGCCGCACCTGGCGGCGATGGTGGACCTGGTCCGCGAGATCGCCCGCGAGGAGGGGCTCAGCTTCCGCCTGGCGGTGATCCCGGCCGAGATCCCGGCGGAGACGGTGAAGGCCAGGCTGCGCGACGGCCGGATCGAGCCCGTCGGCCGGGTCGAGCCGCTCACCGACGCCGCCGTGGACCGCTCCGCCGCGATCGTCGGCATGATGGGTGCCGAGCCCTTCATCCGCGCGCTGGAGCTGGGGGCCGATGTGATCATCGCCGGCCGCGCCACGGACCCGGCGATCTTCGCCGGCGTCGGCCTGCGCGCTGGACTGGATCCGGGGCCGGTCTGGCACGCGGCCAAATGCATCGACAAGGGCTATCTGGCGACCACGCGGCCGCAGGACGGCTCCCCCGTCCTGGCCACCATCCGCAACGACCACTTCACCATCGAGCCGACCCGCGATCAGTCCTTTTGCACCGTCAGCACGGTGGCCAACATCACCCTGCACGAGAACCCCGACCCGTTCTTCGTCGCCCAGCCGACCGGGGCGATCGACTCCTCCGAGGCGGTCTACGAGCAGGTCGACGAGCGCACCGTCCGCGTCTCGGGCAGCCGCTATCGGCCGGCGGCCAGGCCGACCATCAAGCTCGAAGGCGCCGAGCTCGTCGGCCACCGCAACATCCTGATCGCCGGCATCCGCGACCCGCGTCTGATCAGCCGGATGGACGAGTTCTTGACCCGCTACCGGCAGAGCCTGGCGCAGAGCGCGCGCAGCATGGGCATCTCCGAGAGCGACTACGAGCTGCAGTTCCGGGTCTACGGCAAGGACGCGGTGATGGGGGCCTATGAGCCCGTCCAGACGCCGTCGCACGAGCTCGGCCTGATCGTCGACATGGTCGGCCGCACGCCGGAGATCTCCGGCGCCATCGCCACCCGCCTGGGCCCCACCGGCTCGCGGCTGGATATCTTCGGCGGCATGGGCGGCGGCGGCAACTTCGCCTACCCGTTCTCCCCCAGCAAGATCGAGGTCGGGCCGGCCTACGCCTGGAACATCTGGCACCTGATGCAGGTCAGCGAGGCCGAGCTCACCGACCTCTTCCCCGTGCAGATCGTCGAGGTCTGAATCATGAAGCTCGTCGAGGTCGCCACCTTCATCAAGAGCAGCAACGCCGGAGCGTCCTATCTGACGTTCGACATCGGCTT
>JAQGIJ010000268.1 GCA_028291285.1 Phenylobacterium sp.
CGGAGGGCTACGGCGAGATCAACCTCAACGTCGGCTGCCCCTCGGACCGGGTGCAGTCCGGCCGCTTCGGCGCCTGCCTGATGCGCGAGCCGGAGCTGGTGGCCGAGTGCATGGCCGCGATCGGGGCGGCGGTGAAGGTTCCGGCGACGGTCAAGTGCCGCATCGGCGTCGACGACCAGGATCCGCAGGAGAGCCTCTTCGCCCTGGTGGACCTCTGCGCGCAGGCGGGGGTGCGGAGCTTCGTGGTGCATGCCCGCAAGGCCTTGCTGAAAGGCCTGTCGCCCAAGGCGAACCGCGAGGTCCCGCCGCTCGACTATCCGCTGGTCTACCGGCTCAAGCGCGAGCGGCCGGAGCTGACCATCGTCATCAACGGCGGGATCGCCGACCTCGACGAGGCGCAGGCGCACCTGGCGCATGTGGACGGGGTGATGCTGGGGCGCGCCGCCTATCATACGCCCGGGCTGCTGGGCGAGGCCGACGCGCGGATCTTCGGCGAGGGGTCTGGGAGCATCGTGGACGCCGCCGAGGCGGTGGACCGCTACCGGCCCTATGTCGCCGGCGAGCTGTCGCGGGGAACCCACCTGGCGGCCATGACGCGGCACATGCTGGGCCTGTTCCACGGCCGGCCAGGGGCGCGGGCCTGGCGGCGGATCCTGACCGTCGAGGGCGTGAAGCCGGGGGCGGGGCTGGAGGTGATCGACCGCGCGCTGGCGGCGGTCGCCGGCTCAGAGCGCTCAGGGCCAGAGCGCTCAGGGCCTGAGGAACAGCGCCTGGCGGTTGGCCTGGAAGCTGGAAAGGCGGCCTAGGTAGCTCATGCCGAGAAGCGAGGCGTCGAGCCCCTTCTCGATCACCAGCGCATCGACGTCCTCGATCCTGGCGCCGGCGACGGTGACGGAGGCCAGGCGGACGGAGGCGGCGCGCGCCTTTCCCCCGGCGGTCACCACGCTGTAGCCGTAGTGCAGTCGCGAGAGGTCGAAGCCCAGCCGTTCCGCGTCGCCGGGCGTCAGCGCCACCGCCGTGGCGCCGGTGTCCACCAGGAAGCGGACCGGCGCGCCGTTGACCTCCCCCTCGGCCCAGTAGTGGCCGTCGCTGGCCTTCAGCACCGCATCGGCAGGCAGCGGGCCGTCGGCGGAGGGCGCAGCGCTGGCGAGAGCGGCCTCGGCGGTCGCGGCCCTGAGCGCACCGGAGCTGAGCACGCCTGCGACGTGGGCGCCCAGGCGATGGTCCGTCAGCCGCACGACGGCCTCGGCGGAGACGACCGCGGACGCGGCCGCCACAGCCGCCATCATCGTCACCCGGAGCACGTTCGGCACAGAAGCAGTCTCCATCCGCGACGGGCTTGACCGGCCCGGTTTGTCGGCGCGGAGCTTAGCCGCCGGTCGTTTGCAAGCGGTGAACGCCCGCCTCAGGCCAGGCCCAGCTTCTCCGGGCGGATGCGGCCGCGGCGGGCCGGCAGCTCGCCCATGATGCGCTCGCGCTCGGCCTCCGCAAGGCTGGCCCAGCTGGCGATCTCCTTCAGCGTCCGGTAGCAGCCGAGGCAGAGCCCGCTCTCGCCGTCCACGGCGCAGACCTGGATGCATGGCGTGCGGATGGGGCGGGGCGGGCTCATCGCGCCTCCATGCCGCCCCGACGCGAACATTACAAGCCGTTTATGTATCCAAGTGAACTACCGGAAACATTGCTTATGTTTCATCCAGAATTGCGCTTCATTACTTCCATTTCATTTGAGTCCAGGTTGCGGTGTCGGCAAGTTGAAGGCGGGAAATCACTTCGGACTGGAGAACCGCCATGAACATCGCCGCCATGACCCTCGCCGCCGTCAGCCTGGCCGCCGCGGCCTCTACCGCCGCCGCGGCGGCGCCGAGCCCGGCCTCCGACATGGACTATCTGAAGGCCAGCCGCTGCCGCGGGATCGCCGCGGGCATGGGCGCCGACGCCGCCGGGCTGGACGCCTACCTGAAGGCGCAGGGCGTCGTGCGCGCGCCCAACATCCTCGAGCGCGGCGAGCAGGAACGCGACCACGCCAAGCGCCAGGCGCGCGGCGGCGAGGGCAAGGAGCGGCTGGCGGCCGAGCTCGCCGGCCCCTGCATCGCCTACATGGCCCCGGCCAAGGCGGTCGCCGCCCGCTGACGCCCGGCCCGCCCCGACTTCCAGGCCTCCAAACTCGAGCGCGTCCGGCCTTGCGGCCGGCGCGCTTTTTCCTTGTCCCCGAGGCACAATCGGAACTCACCTTCGCCGTGGGCTTTCCTGCTCCGGGTTCCCGGGGGATCAGACGATGCGAGGACAACGCGGCCGATGACGGTCCTGAGACCTGGCGACACCTGCTGGCGCACCGCGCGCGCGGAACGGGCGGCCTTCCTCATCGACAACGAGGCCTATTTCACCGCCGTCTTCGATGCGATCCAGAAGGCGCGGCGCTCGATCCTGCTGCTGGGCTGGGGCTTCGATCCGCGCACCCGCCTGTTCCCGGACGGCTACGATGGCCCGGACGACCCGGACGAGGTGGGGCGGATCCTGGTGGAGCTGGCCTGCGCTCGGCCCGAGCTCGACGTGCGCCTGCTGATCTGGAAGTCGGCCCTGCCGATCAGCGCCAGCCAGGAGTTCTTCCCGCACAAGGCGCGCAAGTTCTTCCACAACACGCCGGTCAAGTTCCGGCTGGACGACTCGGTGCCATTCGGCGCCTGCCATCACCAGAAGGTGCTGGTGGTCGACGACCGCCTGGCCTTCTGCGGCGGCGGCGACATCTCGGTCGACCGCTGGGACACCCCGGCGCACAAGGACGACGACCAGCGCCGCATCATGCCCAAGCAGGAGTGCCACGCGCCGCGCCACGAAGTGATGATGATGGTCGACGGCGAGGCGGCGCGCGCGCTCGGCGACCTGGCGCG
>JAQGIJ010000273.1 GCA_028291285.1 Phenylobacterium sp.
GGCGAGATAGACCAGAGCTTCGAAAAGCAGGCCGCTCATGATCGCGGACGGCGGGACGGACGGGCGCTCATGGCCGCAATGGAGCCCGCCTTCGCCCGGCTTGCACGCACTTTCTGAACGCCGCGCCTGCCCGGCGCGCAATCTGCCAGGCGGCCCAATTTGCGGCGCCCGGTGCATTCTCAAGTCGTATTTCCCAGGGTAAAGGTCGCGTCATGGCGAACAAGATGCAAGCGAACGCGGCCGAGGCGTTGAGCGGACTGCTCTTCGACGGCATGACCATCATGGCCGGCGGCTTCGGCCTGTGCGGCATTCCCGAGATGCTGATCTCGGCGATCCGCGACAGCGGAGTGAAGGAGCTGACGGTCGTCTCCAACAACTGCGGGATCGACGACTTCGGCCTGGGCATCCTGCTGGGCGGGGGCCAGATCAAGAAGATGATCTCCAGCTACGTGGGCGAGAACAAGCTGTTCGAGCGTCTGTATCTCTCCGGCGAGCTCGAGCTGGAGTTCAACCCGCAGGGCACGCTGGCCGAGCGCATCCGCGCAGGCGGCGCCGGAATCCCGGCCTTCTTCACCAAGACCGGCGTCGGCACCCTGGTGGCGGAGGGCAAGGAGGTCCGCGAGTTCGACGGCGAGCTCTATGTCATGGAGCGCGGGATCACCGCCGACCTCTCGATCGTCAAGGCCTGGAAGGGCGATGCGGCGGGCAACCTCGCCTATCGGAAGACCGCGCGGAACTTCAATCCGATGATGGCCACCGCCGGCCGGGTCACCGTGGCCGAGGTGGAGGCGCTGGTCGAGGTGGGCGAGCTCGACCCCGACGGCATCCACACGCCGGGCATCTATGTGGACCGCATCCTCGAGGGCGTGGGCTATGAGAAGCGCATCGAGCGGGTGACCACCCGGCCGCGCGAGACGGCCGCCGCCGCGGTCGGGGAGAAGGTCTGATGCCGCAAGATCAAAAGGGCTGGAGCCGCGACCAGATCGCCGCGCGCGCCGCCACCGAGCTGCGCGACGGCTTCTACGTCAACCTGGGAATTGGCATCCCGACCCTCGTGGCGAACTTCATCGCGCCGGGCATGACCGTGACCCTGCAGAGCGAGAACGGGATGCTGGGGATGGGCCCCTTCCCCTACGATGGCGAGGCCGACCCGGACCTGATCAACGCCGGCAAGCAGACCATCACCGAGCTGCCGACCTCGTCCTACTTCAGCTCCGCCGACAGCTTCGCCATGATCCGCGGCGGTCACATCGACCTGTCGATCCTGGGCGCCATGCAGGTCTCGGCCCAGGGCGACCTCGCCAACTGGATGGTGCCCGGCAAGATGGTCAAGGGCATGGGCGGGGCCATGGACCTGGTGGCCGGCGTCAAGCGCGTGGTCGTGGTCATGGAGCACAGCGAGAAGTCCGGCGCGCCCAAGCTGCTGAACGCCTGCTCCCTGCCGCTGACCGGCCGCAACGTGGTCGACCTCGTCATCACCGAGCTGGGCGTCTTCCGCATGGACCGCGGCAAGAGCCCGCTGAGCCTGGTCGAGCTTGCGCCTGGCGTGACGGTGGATGAGGTGAAGGCCAAGACCGAGCCTGAGTTCGAGGTGGCGCTCGAGACGGCGTGACGCCGCGGCTCTGCAGAGGAGTTCGGTAAGGGTTTTCGCTTAACCACAGCGACCATGCCTTGCCTCCTAGATCGCCGAGCGGCGGCCGCCGCGCTGAGCTGCGCGATGCTGCTCGCGGCGGGTGCGGCGCGCGCGCAGGACCCTTCTCCCCCGGCGCCGCTGACCCTCGAAGTGCGCGAGAGCGTCGACTTCTGGCGCAACACCCAGGGCGGCGTGGGCGTCGGAAACACGACTCTCAACAAGCTGCAGGTCAGCGCGGGGTTCGACGGCGACACCGTCGGCTGGAGCGGCTTCAAGGCCTACCTCTCGGTGTTCAAGACCAACACCGAGAGCCTGAGCCTCGCGCGCACCGGCGACATCCAGACCGCCAGCAACATCGAGGCGCAGCACATCACCCGGCTGTTCGAGGCCTGGGTTAGGCAGGATTTCGGCGACGAGGACACGCCGGGCTGGGTGGCGCTGCGCGGCGGGCTGCTCGATCTCAACGGCGCCTTCGACAGCATCGGGCCGGCGGGGCTGTTCCTGAATTCCTCGCACGGCATCGGGCCGGACCTGTCGCACAGCGGCGTCTCGGGCCCGTCGATCTTCCCGGTGTCCGGACCGGCGGTCCAGGTGGACTGGCGTCCCACGGGCAAGCTGGTGACCCACCTGGGGGTGTTCGCCGAGCCGGATCCCGCCAGGCTGCACGACTTCATGGATCTGCACCTGAGCTACGGCGCCGGCGCCATCGTGATCGCCCAGGCGGACTATGCGCTGACCAGGGACGCGCAGGCCTCGCTGGGGGTCTGGCGCTACACCGGGCGGCAGGCCAGCGTCGCCGATCCGACCCTGCGGTTCGAGCCGCGCGCCGGGGTCTACGGCTTCGTCCAGGGACCGGCCCCGCTGCCCGGCGGCCCCAGCGGCTGGCTGCGCGCGGGCATGGCCGACGGGCGCGTGCAGACGGTCTCGGCCTATTTCGGCGGCGGGCTCGTCTGGAGGGGTCTGCTCGCCGGCCGCAAGCAGGACCGGTTCGGCCTGGCCGTGGCCCACGCGGTGATCAGCGGCCCGGCGCGCCGGACGCAGGACCTGCCCGGCGCAGAGACCACCTTCGAGGCGAGCTATAGCTTCAAGCTCGGCCCCCACCTGCACCTGCAGCCCGACGTACAGCACATCATCCATCCGGCGCTCGGCCCGCACCTGCCGGACGCGACCGCCGTCGGCCTGCGGGTCGTGCTCTTCGGGCGCGCCCTCGATCCGCGGCCCGAGGACGACTGAGGCCGCGTCGGCGCCGGCGCATCCGCGCATGCGGAATTGACGTATCCTCTGGGCAACCCCGTTCCCAAGGTCCGCCGCCATGCGCATCCGCCTCCTCGCCGCCATCAGCGCCGCCGCCCTGTTCGCCGCCGCCGCCGCTCCGGCCGCCGCCGCGCTGAAGACCGCCGTTTTCGCCGGCGGCTGCTTCTGGTCGGCCGAGCACGACATCGAGCACACCCCGGGCGTCGCCAAGGTCGTCGTGGGCTATGCCGGCGGAGGCCTGCGCAACCCGACCTACGGCAACCACGAGGGTCACCTGGAATCGATCCAGGTGAGCTACGACCCGGCGAAGATCAGCTATCCGCAGCTCGTGGACGCCTTCTTCCACCACATCGATCCGACCGATGCGAACGGCCAGATCTGCGACCAGGGCCCGTCCTACC
>JAQGIJ010000294.1 GCA_028291285.1 Phenylobacterium sp.
CGCTGTTCGAAGGCGAGGTGAAGGCGGTGATCGAACTGGCCACCTTCGGCGAGTTCAACGAGACCCAGCAGCAGTTCCTCGACCAGCTGATGGAATCCATCGGCATCGTGCTCAACACCATCGCCGCCAACATGCGGACCGAGGGCCTGTTGAAGCAGTCGCAGCTGCTGACCTCCGAGCTGCAGGCGCAGCAGGAAGAGCTGAAGAAGACCAACGATCGCCTCGAACAGCAGGCCGCATCGCTGCGTCAATCCGAAGAGCTGCTCCGCACCAAGCAGGAGGAACTGCAGCAGACCAACGCCGAGCTGCAGGAGAAGGCGCACCTGCTGTCGGTGCAGAACCAGCAGGTGGAAGCCAAGAACCGGGAAGTCGAACAGGCCAAGCTCGCCCTGGAGGACAAGGCGGAACAGCTGGCTCTGACCTCGAAGTACAAGTCCGAGTTCCTGGCCAACATGAGCCACGAGCTGCGCACGCCGCTGAACTCGCTGCTGATCCTGTCGAAGCTGCTGGCCGACAACGGCCAGGGCAACCTCTCGGACAAGCAGGTGGAGTTCGCCCGCAACATCCACGACGCGGGCACCGACCTGCTGGGCCTGATCAACGACATCCTCGACCTGTCGAAGATCGAGTCCGGCACCGTCACGCTGGACATCAGCGAGATGTCCTTCGCCAGCCTCAGCGACCAGGTCGACCGGACCTTCTCGCAGATCGCGGCGGACAAGAAGCTGGACTTCAACGTCGAGCTCGATGCGGCGCTGCCGCGGTCGATGTACACCGACGACAAGCGGCTGCAGCAGATCATCAAGAACCTGCTGTCGAACGCCTTCAAGTTCACCGAAAAGGGCCACGTGAAGCTGAAGGTCGCCCGCGCCTACGGCGGCTGGAACACCACCAACGACCACCTGAACACCGCCGGCCAGGTGCTCGCCTTCTCGGTCGAGGACACCGGCATCGGCATCCCCGAGGACAAGCAGCGGATCATCTTCGAAGCCTTCCAGCAGGCCGACGGCACCACCAGCCGCAAGTACGGCGGCACGGGCCTGGGCCTGTCGATCAGCCGCGAGATCACCCGCCTGCTCGGCGGCGAGCTGAGGGTGGAATCGAAGACCGCCCGCGGCTCGACCTTCACCCTCTACCTGCCGCTGAACTTCAGCCCGGCCCAGGCGCCCGGCGCCAGCCGCGGGCCGATGATGCCGTCGATGCCGCGGCCGATGCTGATGCCCTCGGCGTTCTCCGAGGAACCGGCGGAAGCGGTGGCCGACGATCGCGACACCATCAGCTCCGGGGACAGCGTGGTGCTGATCGTCGAGGACGATCCGCGCTTCGCCTCGATCCTGCTCAGCCTGGTGCACGAGAGCGGCTTCAAGGGCGTGGTCACGGGCGAGGGGGCGGCTGCGCCGTCGCTGGCCCGCCGCTTCGGCCCCGACGCCGTCATGCTCGACATCGGCCTGCCGGACATGGACGGGCTCGCCTTGCTCGACCTCCTGAAGCGCACGCCAGAGACGCGGCACATCCCGGTGCACGTGATCTCGGCGGACGACCAGAAGGGGCTTGGGCTTTCGATGGGCGCCTTCGGCTTCACCCATAAACCGGTGGAGCGCGAGGTGGTCGTCTCCACCCTGCAGGGCGTCAAGAGCTTCGTCGAACGGGCCGAACGGCGCATCGTGCTGGTGGGCCAGGAGGGCGAGGCGGCCGAGCTCCTGCGGCAGTGCTTCACCCGGGTCGAGGTGGTCGACGACCTGGCGGGCGTGCTCGCCCGCGCGGCGGCCGACCGGCCGGAAGGCCTGGTGGTCGAGGCCACGGCGCTTCCCGCGCCGGCGCTGATCGATCTCCTGAAGCAGAGCGACGGCCGGATGGTCCCGGTGGTGGTCTACGCGCCCGAGGAGCTCGAGGGCGACGACGACCGGCGCCTCCGGCTGGCCGTGTTCGGCGGCCTCGTCCGGCTGGCCCGCAATCCCGACCAGCTGATCGACCAGGCGAGCCTATTGCTGCACGCCCCGGTCGCGCGTCTGCCGGCCGCCGCCAAGGCCAAGCTCCACCAGTCGAAGCAGGACGACAGCGTGCTCGCCGGCCGCAAGGTGGTGGTCATCGACGACGACATCCGCAACATCTTCTCGCTCGCCTCGGCGCTCGAGGAGTATGGGATCGAGCTCTCCTATGCGGAAAGCGGCCGCGCCGGGCTCGAGGTCCTCGACGCCAAGCCCGACGTCGACGTCGTCCTGGTAGACATCATGATGCCGGATATGGATGGCTACGAGACGATCCGCGAAATTCGCGCGCGGCCCGGCCTGAACGATCTGCCGATCGTGGCGGTGACGGCCAAGGCGATGAAAGGGGACCGTCAGAAGTGCATCCAGGCGGGCGCATCCGACTACGTCTCCAAGCCGGTGGACATCGACCACCTGGTCTCGGTGCTGCGCGTCTCGATCCAGCGCGCCGACTCGCTGAAGCTCGCCGGCGACACGGTGTTCCCGCTGCTGCCGCAAGCGAGCTGACGTGACCCCAGCGGCCACGCAGGGCGTCAGTCCGGGCAAGCTCCGGACTGGTCGGGCGGAGCCAAGCGCTCCGCCCGATCTGACGACCCCGCTCGCGGCGCGGATCCTCATCGTCGACGACGACGAGCGCAACGCCTTCGCCGCCGTGCAGGCGCTGGAGGATCTGGGCCACGAGCTGGTGATCGCCCACTCGGGCGAGGAGGCGCTGCGGCGGCTGCTCACCGAGGAGTTCGCCGTCATCCTGCTCGACCTGCACATGCCGGGGATGGACGGCTACGAGACCGCCCAGCTGGTCCGCTCGCGCAAGCGCACCAGCCGCACCCCCATCGTCTTCCTGACGGCGATCTTCCGCGACGAGGCGCACGTCTTCCAGGCCTACTCGGCCGG
>JAQGIJ010000334.1 GCA_028291285.1 Phenylobacterium sp.
GCGCCCTGGGCGTCGCCGGGCGCGTCCACCTGCTGGGCCGCCTCGCCCACGAGGAGGTCGCCGCCCACATGCAGATCTTCGACGTGGCGCTGCAGACCGCGGCGGTCGCCTACGCCTCGCCGCTGAAGCTGTTCGAATACATGGCCTTGGGCCGGGCGGTGGTCGCGCCGGACCAGCCCAACATCCGCGAGATCCTGACGGATTCGAAGGACGCCCTGCTGTTCGCGCCTGCGAGCGAGGCCGCCTTTCGCGCTGCGCTCGGCCGGCTCTGCGCCGATAGCGCGCTGAGGACCCGGCTGGGGGCGCAGGCCGCGCGCACGGTCCGCGAGGCGCCCTACACCTGGGCGCACAACGCCGTGCGGATCGAAGCGATCGCGCGGGCCCTGCTCACGCCTCAGGCGGACGGCGGTCGTAGCGCAGCGTACGCCGCCAGCCCGGCGTAGGCGCGACCGGCGCCTGCGGCGCCTCCGGGCGGGCCTGGGCGGCGCCATAGACGTTTGCGCGCCGCCAGCGTGGCGCGGCACGCGCCCGGGACGGCTTCTGCGCGAGACACCGCATCTTCATGCCGAGCAACCCCTTGGCGCCGGACTGCGACGCCCCGTCGTTGGCGTAGGCCCACGACACGACGACCAGGAAGGCGATCACGTCGAGGAGGAAGAGGATGCCCGACATCTGCTGCTCCACGCCGCGCGCGTTCCTAAGCCGACGCGCGCAAGCTTCTGACCAAGAACGGCTTTGGTCCGCCGACACGCCCATGATCCCCGCGCGCGGGCGCGCCGACATAGCCGAATGATAGCCGGCGGCGCAGATTGCGGGCGGCAAAAGGCGCCCCAGCTTCGCGCCCGCGGCATGTCATTTGATGCGGCTGGGCTTCCCGCCCGCCACGATCCTCAGGTCGGACTGCCGCCCTCGCGGCGGACCGCCCGCACGATCGGAGCTCGGAAGAAGGTGCGCGACCTCGTCCTCTTGGCGGCCCTGCTCGGCATCATCCCGCTGATCCTGCGCGCGCCCGTGGTGGGCCTGCTGGCCTGGATCTGGATCACGCTGATGAACCCCCAGCGGGAGGTGTTCGGCTTCTTCCGCGGGTTCGAGCTGAACTTCTACGTGGCGGTCCTCACCGCCCTCTCCTGGGTCGCCTCGAAGGAACGCAAGGCGATCCCGCCGAACCTGCTCACCATCGCGCTGGTGGTGTTCGGCGCCTGGACCTGCCTCACCACCTACGCCGCCCTCTACCGCCCCTATTCGGCGATCATCTGGGACCGGACGATCAAGAGCATCATCCTGGCGCTCGCGGTCGCCACCCTCGCCAACTCCCGGACGCGGATCCAGGCGGTGCTTTGGATCTTCATGGCCGCGATCGGCTACTACGCCGTCAAGGGCGGAGGCTTCGTTCTGATCACCGGCGGGCGCAGCCACGTCTACGGCCCCGAGAACACCATGATCGCCGACAACAACGCGCTGGGCCTGGTGCTCATCGTGCTGCTGCCGCTGATGAACTATCTGCGGGTGACGAGCCGTCTCAGCATCACGCGGCTGGCGACGCTCAGCACCATGGGATTCACCCTGGTGGCGATCTTCGGCACCTACTCGCGCGGCGCCCTGGTGGCGCTGGGCGCCGCGGCGGCGGCCTACGCCGTGAGGTCGCGCTCCGGCATGCTGATCGTCCTCGCCGCCGCGGTGTTGCTCAGCATGCTGCCGAACTTCCTGCCCGCCGACTGGCTTGCGCGCATGTCGACGATCCAGGCCTACAATCAGGACGAGTCCTTCACCGGCCGGGTCGCCGCCTGGAAGACCAGCTACAACATCGCCGCGGCGCGCCCGCTGATCGGCGGCGGCTTCTCGGCGGTGGACGTGACGCCGATCGTCCAGCAGTTCAGCTCGCCTGGCAGCCTGAGGAGCGGCAAGGCGGCGCACAGCATCTATTTCGAGGTCCTGGGCGACCACGGCTTCGTCGGCCTGGCCCTCTATCTGCTGGTGATCGTGGCGGCGTGGCTGAACACCTTCCTGGTGCTCAACGCCACTCACGGCCGCCCGGAACTCGCCTGGGCCGGTGAGCTCGCGCGGATGTTGCAGGTGAGCCTGGTGGCCTACCTGGTCGGCGGCGCCGCCCTTTCCATGGCCTACTACGACGGCATCCTGGTGATCCTCGCCCTCACCGCCTCGCTCGTTCACGTCGTGCACAAGCCCGAGACGGACCCGGCATGGGAGACCTCTCGGCCAAGCTGGCGGCAGATGCGCCCAAGCAATCCCCTGGAGCCGGCGGTCTGACGCGCGATGAGGCGAACAAACACCTTGTCGTTTGATTGTACCGGGCAGATTGCAGAGCCCTAGATTTCCTGATGAAAGCGGATGACGACAACTCAGTCTTCCGCCAGTACTTGGGAAGACTGGAACATGGCGGCTCTCGTCACCGGTGGCGCCGGCTACATCGGCAGCCACATGGCCCTGGCCCTGACGGAACGGGGCGAGGACGTGATCGTGCTGGACAACCTGTCGACGGGCGTGCGGGCGCTGGTGCCCGACGCGGCGCGTTTCGTCCGCGGCAACGTCAAGGACCGCAAGCTCGTCAGCCAGATCGTCCTGGAGCACGGCGTCGATTGCGTCTTCCACTTCGCCGGCTCGACGGTGGTGCCGGACTCGGTCGCCGATCCGCTCCGCTACTACGCCAACAACACCGCCAACTCGCGGGACCTGATCGAGGCCTGCGTGGCGGCCGGGGTGAAGCATTTTATCTTCTCCTCGACGGCGGCGGTCTATGGCGCCTCCGAGGCCGCGGCGATCGACGAGAATGCGGTGAAGTCGCCGGCCAATCCCTACGGCCGCTCCAAGCTGGTCACCGAGTGGATGCTGCAGGACACCGCCCAGGCCACCAGCCTGCGCTATGTGGCGCTGAGGTACTTCAACGTCGCCGGCGCCGACCCGCTGGGCCGCACGGGGCAGTCGACGCCGATGGCGACGCACCTCATCAAGCGCGCCTGCCAGGCGGCGCTGGGCCGCCTGCCCTACCTCGGCATCTTCGGCGTGGACTTCGCCACCCCCGATGGCACCGGGGTGCGCGACTACATCCACGTCAGCGACCTGGTCGCCGCCCATGCGCTGGCGCTCGACCACCTGCGGGCCGGCGGTGAATCCGGCGCCTTCAACTGTGGCTACGGCCGCGGCTTCTCGGTGCGCGAGGTGATCGGGGCGGTGGAGCTGGCCACCGGGCGCAAGCTGGAGGTCCGCGAGCTGCCCAGGCGGGCGGGCGACCCCCCGGCCGTGGTGGCCGATCCGAG
Source organism: Phenylobacterium sp. (assembly GCA_028291285.1). Next base: position 3,276 of record JAQGIJ010000334.1, read on the forward strand.
CAAGCTCAAGGGCCGGCTGGGCTGGACGCCTCGCTATGACGGCCTGGACGAGATCGTGCGCCATGCCCTGGCCTGGGAGAGCCGTGTTGACCCCATTTGACGCCTCCGCCGAGCGCTCGCCGGGGCAGGCCCTCGTGCCGGCAGGTGACGATCCGACGCCGGTCTACGTGGGCGGCGCCACCGAGCCGCCGCCCAGTCCGCTGGCCGCCCTGGCCGGCCGCGCGCTCGGGTTCGCCCTTCCGCTGCTGAAGCTGCGGACCCAGCTGCGGGGCATCTCGCTCGGCGTGCGGGTGCGGGTGGCCGACGAGCACGGCCGCGTGCTCCTGATCAAGCACGGTTACGTCACCGGATGGCACTTCCCCGGCGGCGGTGTCGAGTTCGGCGAGACGGCCGCCGAGGCCGCGCGCCGCGAACTGGCCGAAGAGGGCGGGGTGGCGCTGCTGACCCCGCCGCGGCTGATCGGGCTCTACAGCAACCCGGACTGGACGCGCGGCGACCACGTAGCCTTCTTCGACACCGACGCCTGGGCGCCCTGCGCGCCGCAGTGGGGCTGGGAGATCGCCGACGCCGACTTCTTCGCGCCGGACGAGCTGCCGTCCGACGCCCATCCGTCGGTGCGCCGGCGCCTGCTGGAGCTCGCGGCGCGGACGCAGTCACCGATCTGGTGAGCGGCCGGCGCCCTCAGGGCCTGCCCGCGACGTAGAGATCCCAGCAGGGGTCCACGGGGATCCGCCGGCGCCCCCGCAAGGCCGGGCCGGCCAACGCGACCACCGCCTCCCCCCCCAGGCAGCGCCGCACCAGAAGGGCGTCGGCGCGGCGCCAGGCCGCGTTCAGCGGCGCGGCCACGGCGGACGGCAGGGTGCGCTCGGGGTCGTAGACGATGTCCAGGCCGCGCACCGGCGCGGCGCCGAACAGGTCGCCGAAGGGATCGACGAAATCCAGCGTCGCGAGCGACGGCGCCGGGCCTGTCTGGGCGGCGCGCCACGGCGCGACCGCGGCGGCGGCGTCGGCGATCTCCAGCAGGAAGATGATCTCGCCTTCCGCGCCCTCCCCGATCCGCCGCTCGAGCGCCTGGCGCCGGGCGCCGCTGCGCAAGCCCGGGTCGCGCTTCATCTGCGCCAGCACCTGCTCGGCGGCGGCGATCTCCTGCGGACGGGCGGAGACCTGGAAGCGCTCCAGCCCGGGCTGGCGAAGCGGGACGAGCTGCGGCGCCTCGCGCGCCAGGGCGAGGAAGCTGGCGCCGAG
>JAQGIJ010000336.1 GCA_028291285.1 Phenylobacterium sp.
CGGCCCGGCGGATGAAGGAGTACGTCCAGGCGCTGCACGCCATCTGGGACAGCTGGTACGAGGCCAAGCCGCTGAACTTCCGGGGCGAGTTCTACACCCACACCCTGATGACCCCGCGCTTCACGCCCGAGAACCGCGACTACGGTCGTCCGAAGGTGGCGCTGGCGGCGGTGGGGCCGCTGATGACCCAGGCCGCGGCGGAGGTCGCCGACGCCGTCATCTGCCACTCCTTCTCCACGGAGCGCTACCTGCGCGAGGTGACCCTGCCGGCCATCGAGGCCTCGCTGGCGCAGAGCGGCCGCGCCCGCTCAGACTTCGAGGTCATGTATCCGCCCTTCCTGGCCATCGTCCGCGACGACGCCGGGCTCGCCGAGGCCAGGCGCACGCTGCGCGGCCAGATCGCCTTCTACGCCTCGACGCCGGCCTACCGCGGGGTGCTCGAGCTGCACGGCTGGGGCGAGCTGCAGAGCGAGCTGCAGGTCTATGTGAAGTCGAACCGCTGGGAGGAGATGGGCGAGCTGATCGACGACGAGGTGTTCGCGGCCTTCGCCATCGTCGGCGATGCGGGCCAGGTGGGCGATACGCTCGCCAGCCGCTTCGGCGGGCTGATGGACCGCATCAACCTCGATCTGCGCGCGCTTGCGCCGGAGACGGCGCAGGCGCTGGTGGCGCGGCTCGCCGCCGCCTGAGCGTCTGCACGCGCGCGAGGCCTGTCGGCCGCCGCCCGCCTATGGTCTCCTGCGGCCGTCGGCGCGGAATCGCTCCCGGACGAGCGTGTCCGCCCGCGTCCGGAGACGAGCTGAGGACCTTGGCGAATGGCGCTGGCCCCCGAGAGCATCACCCAGCCCGGCAGCGGCCTGGTGTTCATCAACGACTACGGTGACGGCGTCAGCGACCTCTACCGCAGCGCCGTCATCGACGCCGAACGCCAGCTGGAGCAGGCCGTCACCACGCCGGTGACCATCAGCGTGGAGTTCGACCTGCAGTCGCTGGGCGACAAGTTCGCGGCGCAGAACTCGTACGCCACGCTCACGGTCGGCTACGCCACCCTGGCGACCGCGCTGCGCGCCCACGCCACCACCGCCGACGACCTGCTGGCGGTGAACGGCCTGCCGGCGACAGACCCCTCGGCGGGCGCGGGCTTCGCCATTCCGACGGGCCAGGCGACCATCCTCGGCCTCACGCCGCAGAGCAACGCGGTCAACCTCGTCGTCACCCTCAACAGCGACCTGCCCTGGAGCTGGGGCCAGGACGTCACCGGCGTGCTGGAACACGAGATCACCGAGGGCGCCTTCGGCCGCGTGGGGTCGCTGGGCGTCGCCGACACCCGGTGGGCGACCATGGACCTGTTCCGCTTCACCGCCACGGGGCAGCGGGACTACACCGGCGGCGCTGACGGCCAGGCCACCTACTTCGGCCTCGACGGCGCGCACCTGACGCCGCTCGCCTATCACAGCTCGGTGGGCGCGGGCGGGACCTTCGACGGCTTCGACCTCGCCGACTGGGAGGCGACCCGCGGCGACGCCTTCGGCCCCTCCGGCGCCCAGGCCGGGGTGATGAGCGCCACCGACCTTCAGGTGCTCGACATCCTGGGCTGGAGCAACGCCGCCTATGCACCGGCGGCCGACGACTACGCCTCGAGCGCCTCGGCGAGCGGCCTGCCCTTCGGCCAACTGGCGGTCGGCGGCGCGGCTGCCGGCGTCCTGGAGCAGGCCGGCGACCGCGACCTCTTCCACGTCACCCTGCAGGCGGGCGCGACCTACCGGATCGACCTCACCGGCGCGCATGGCGGCGGCGGGACCCTGGCCGATCCCTACCTGCGCCTGGACGACGCCAACGGCACGGTGCTCGCCACCAACGACGACGTCGTCGACGGAAGCAACCCCGACTCCCGCCTGGTGTTCACCGCGCCCACCACCGACGTCTACCTGGTGGAGGCGGGCGGCTTCCTCGACGGCTATGCCGGCTCCTACCGGGTGACGGTCCTGCAGACGGCGGCCGCGCCGAGCGCCGCGCCGACCCCGGGCGACGACGTGCTGACCGGCCGCAACGGCGGCGACAGCATCAACGGCCTGGCGGGAAACGACACCATCACCGGCGGCGACGGCCACAACCTCATCCTGGGCCTTGACGGCGCCGACCTGATCACCGGCGGACCGGGCGTCAACGAGATCAACGGCAACAAGGGCGACGACACCATCGTCGGCATGAGCTCGGTCGGCGACACCCTGTTCGGCGGCCAGGGAAACGACCTCGTCCAGGTCCGCGGCGCCGCCGGCGAGGTGATCAACGGCAATCTCGGAAACGACACCATCCAGGGCGGCGCGGGCGCCGACACCCTGTGGGGCGGCCAGGGCGACGACCTGATCACCGGCGGGGCGGGGAACGACTGGCTGTCCGGCGACCGCGGCCACGACACCGTCACCGGCGGGGCCGGGGCGGACATCTTCCACCATTTCGCCGGCGCGGGCGTGACGGCGGTGACCGACTTCAACGGCGCCGAAGGCGACCGCGTGCAGCTCGACCCAGGCTCGACCTGGACCCTCGCCCAGTCCAGCGCCGACACGGTCATCGACCTGGGCGCAGGCAGCCAGCTGATCCTGAGGAACGTCGCCGCCTCGACGCTGCAGAGCGGCTGGATCTTCCTGGCCTGAGGCCGCGGGCCTCAGTGCGTCGGTTCCGGCGTCCAGACGAGCGGCAGGTAGGTAACTCCCCAGACGATGGTCGCCTGGGTCCGCGGCGTCTCGCCGGGCTTGACGCGGAACGGCGGAATGCGGGTCAGCCACTCCTCGAGCGCGATCTTCATCTCGCGGCGGGCCAGGTGCGAGCCGATGCAGCGGTGCGGGCCCGAGGCGAAGGCCAGGTGGCGCACGTTCTCGCGCGTGAAGTCGATGTGGTGCGGATCGGGGAACTCGCGCTCGTCGCGCCCGGCGATGGGCGTGGCCAGGAACACGAAGTCGCCCTTCTTCATCTTCACGCCGTGGAACTCCAGGTCGCGGGTCAGCTGGCGCTTGGATTCGACGATGGTGTAGGCGCGCAGCAGCTCCTCGATGGCGTTGGAGATCAGGCCCGGATCGTCGCGCAGCTGCTGCTGCAGCCAGGGCGACTGGGCGAGCTCGCGGAACACGAAGCCGAGCGCGGAGGTGACGGTGTCGAGCCCTGCCAGGAAGAACATGAAGTAGAAGCCCATCACCTCGTCGTCGGTGAAGGGCCGGCCGTCCACCTGGCCGTTGGCGAGCAGGCTCGACAGGTCATCGCGCGGATGGGCGCGCCGGTCGTTCATCACGCCGGTCAGATAGTCCCGGGTGGCGCGCGCCGCGGCGAGCGTATCCTCCACGGACTTGGCGTGCAGCAGCCCCTCCTCCCAGGCCACGAAGTCGGCCGTGCGCTCCAGCGGCAGGCCCATCAGGCGCAGGAAGATGGTCACCGGGAAGGACCGTCCGAACGCCTCGATGAACTCGCACTCGCCCTTGTGGCGGAAGCCCTCGACCAGCTCGACGCAGGTCTCGCGGACGCCGCCCTCCAGCGCCGCCATCCGCGCCGGCGAGAAGATCGGGTTCACCAGGGTGCGGTACTTGGTGTGCTCCGGCGGATCGAGATGCACAGGGATCAGCCGCCAGTGGTCGCCGAGCCCTTCGGCCAGCCGCGAGACCTCGTCGGACGAGAACAGCTCGGGGTGCTGGTAGACCTCGCGGATCAGCTCGAGGCGCGTCACCACCCAGGCCGGATTGCCGTCGTGGACGATGGGGCTGAAGAAGATGTCCGGCCCCTGGAACAGGAAAGCCGCCGCGCGGTGCGGGTCCTCGTTGGCGCCGGGCGCCGTGGCGAAGCTGAAGTTGCGCACGAGCTCCGGCGGGACGTGCGCGGGAACCCCGGGGATTTCGGCGATCGCCTCGCTCATGGTCTCCTCCGCGCCTTGGCTCTGGCGGCCGGCTGAGCGGAGTTAACCACCACGTCCGGCGGGGCGGAAGCCGCAACCTGACGAACCTTCAGTCGCTCCGATCAGGGCGCCTTGGCCAGGAACCCGGCGATCGCCGCCTTCGCCTCCGGCTCGGTGAGCATCGGCGCGTGGCCGACGTTCGCCACTTCGGCGTAGGCCATGGCCGGCGCGCGGGCGCGCATGGCGGCCGCGCCGTCCGCCTCCAGCACGTCGGAGCGCGCGCCGCGCACCAGGAGCAGCGGGCGGCCGCCGGCGGCCAGCAGGTCGAACAGCGGCCAGAGGTCAGGCTGCGGCCCGCCGGCGGCGGCGGCCTCGCGGATCGGGGCCATGATCCGCGGGTCGTAGTCCAGCGTGGGCGCGCCGCCCGCCTCGCGGAACAGCCGCCGGGCGAAGGCCTGCCAGTCCTGCTCTCCATAAGCCGGAAAGGCCGCGCCGTTGGTGGTCCTGGCGTAGGCCGCCGCCGCGGGCCAGTCGGCGACCGGCGGCGGTTCGCCGGCGTAGCTGGCGATGCGCGCCAGGCCCGCGGCCGAGAGCTGCGGCCCCACGTCGTTGAGCACCGCCCCGGCCAGCTTCGGCGGCGCGATCGCCGCCAGCATCATCGCCACCAGCCCGCCCATGGAGGTGCCGATCACGATCGCCTGCGCAATCTCCAGCGTGTCCAGCAGGGCCACCATGTCCGCGGCGTAGGTCACCGGCTGATAGCTCGCCGGATCGGCGGCGTAGCCCGAGCGGCCGCGCCCGCGGATGTCCGCCGCCAGCACGCGGCGCCCCTGCCCGGCGATCCAGGGGGCCACCGCCTCGAAGTCGCGCGAGCTGCGGGTCAGGCCGTGCAGGCAGAGGATCGGCGTTCGCGCCTCCCCGCCCCCGCCGGCGGCGGGGTAGTCGCGGGCCATCAACGGCGTCCCGTCGGCCGCACGCCAGCTCACCCAGGCGAAGTCGCTCATCGGGCCAGGTCCTTCGCCGCGTTCGCGGACTAGCGCAGGCGCGCCGTCACCCGGAACATGACCGTTCGCGGGTCGCCGTAATAGACGGTCTGCACCCCGGCGATGGCCTGGAAATTCTGCGCGTCGGCCTTGTAGATCTTGCCGCCCAGGTTTTTCGCGTAGAGGCCGGCGGTGTAGTTGCGGTCGGCGCTCTGCCAGACGATCCGCGCGTCATAGAGCGTGTAGCCGTTCTGGTAGAGGTTCTCGTAGACCTGCCCATTGGGCCGAGCGATGTCGACGGCCAGCGCCATGCGCGAGCGGTAGGAGGCGCCGACGCCCACGGTCACCGAACCCGCCTCGGACTGGCCGGCGTCGGCGAGGTCGAAGGTGTAGGCGGGCGCCACCCGCGCCGTCCACTTCGGCGAGAAGGCCGGGTCCTGTTTCGTACGGTCGCCCGTCGGGTTGGTCGGCGTGATGAAGGCCGCGTCGTTGAAGCGGACATACTTGGCGTCGAGGTAGCCCGCCTGGGCGTCCACGTGGAAGGCCCGCACCGGGTTCCACACCGCCTCCAGTTCCACGCCCTCGGTGCGCAGCTTGCCGGCGTTCAGCACGGTCTGGACGAAGATCGGCGGGTTGGTCGGGATCGGGTCCGGCTCCGAGCGCGTGACACTCGCCTGGAAGTCTCGGTAATCGTTGTAGAACAGCGCGACGTTCAGCACGAGGGTGCGGTCCAACCAGCTGGTCTTGGCGCCCAGCTCGTAGGTGTAGACCTTCTCGGGGTTGTAGGGGGTCTGCTGGCCCGGGCTGTTGGCGCGGCCGTTGAAGCCGCCCGACTGGAAGCCCACCGAGTACTTGGCGTAGGTCAGGATGTTCGACGCCGCCTCCCAGTCCACCCCGACGGTGGGCGACAGGTTGTGCCAGCTATCCTTCACGTCGAAGGCGAAGGGGGATGCGCCATTGACGGTGGTCAGGCGCTTGTAGCGCTTCGTCTCGTCGGTGTAGCGCAGGCCCCCCGTCACGCGCAGGTCGGACGTCAGGCTGTAGCTGCCGTTGAGATAGGCGGCGTAGCTCTTCGTCACCTGGTCGTCGCCGATGAAGCGGATCGCCGGGAACGGCCCGCCGAACAGGCTGAAGAGGTCGTTGCCGTAGGCCCACTGCGTCGACTTCACATGCTCGCGCATGAAGAAGAGGCCGCCCACCGCCTTGATCGGCCCGGCCTCGTAGTTGCCCTGGAACTCCTGGCTCAGCTGGCGCTGGGTCACGCCGACGACGACGTCGCCGAGTTGGAAGGGCGTGGCGTCGATGTCGATGCGGTCGTCGTAGTTCATCCGCCGAAAGGCGCTGATCGACTTGAGCGTGATCGCCGGCGAGACGTTCCAGGTCTCGACGGCCGAGACGCCCGCGGCGTTCAGCGGCGAGCGGTTCTCCAGTTGCGGCCCGTTCGAGATCGGCGCCGTGTAGTTCCAGTTCGACGGCCCGTTCTGGGCGCCCGGATAGAGCACCGTGACGGCGCCCAGCCCGAGCGGCGGCGCGATGTTGGTGCGGAAGACGTTGGCCGTCTCCTGGCCCACCGTCATGTGCGGCGACTCGTGGATGTAGTCGGCCGAGACGTCCATCCGGAAGCTCTCGGTGGGCGTCCAGGCGGCCTGCAGCCGGCCCGCCATGTTCTTCTGGTTGTTGTAGCCGCGGCCGGTGATCTGGTCGTGCACGTAGTCGTCGTGGCCGCCCATGTAGAAGGAGGCGCCCAGCGCCAGGGTCGGGCTGACCGGCCCCATGGCCGTGGCCTTGATCTCGTGCTGGCCGCGGTTGCCGACGCCCAGCGAGATGTTGACGTAGGGGTCGCGGCCCGGCTTGCGGGTGATGTAGCGCAGCGCCCCGCCGATGGTGTTCTTGCCATAGAGGGTGCCTTGCGGCCCGCGCAGCACCTCCACCCGCTCAAGGTCGTAGAGGTTGAAGAGCACGCCGCGGATCCGCGCCAGGAAGACGTCGTCCAGATAGACGCCGACGGCGGGATCGAAGGTCTGCAGGGCGTCCGGCTGGCCGAGCCCGCGGATGTAGATGTTGGCGGCGTCGGCGCTACCGCGCCCCTGGACCAGGTTCAGGTTCGGCACCAGCCCTTGCAGCGAGGTCGCGTCGGTGGCGCCGAGCCGGTCGAGGGTCTCGCCGGTGAAGGCCGAGATGGCGATTGGCACCGTCTGCAGCGTCTCGGCCGTGCGCCGGGCGGTGACGACGAGTTCCTGGACGCTGGCGGTCCCGGCGGCGGCCGGCGGCGGCGCCGCGGCCTGGGCCAGGGCGGCGCCGAACGGCGCGAAGCTGGCGGCGCATGCCAGTAGAAGGCTCTTGGAGCGGATCATCGCTTCCCCCCTGGGACGGCGCCCGTCTTTGCGGGCGAATCTGCGCCATAGGTACGACCGCCCGCCCAAGCTTGACGAGGACAGCTTTGGTCAATCGAGAGGGAACTATTTCGCTCAGGCCTGTGGCTTGGCGCTTTGGCGGAAGGCGCTGGGCGTGCGGCCGTTCCAGCGGCGGAAGGCGCGGGTGAAGGCGCGCAGGTCGGAGAAGCCCAGCTCCTCGGAGACCTCGGCCAGCAGCAGGCCCTCGCGGATGCGCGCCTGGGCGCGCTCGTTGAGCAGCTCCTGCTGCAGGGCGCGGAAGCTCTGGCCGCTGATCGCCAGGCGCCGGCGCAGCGTCGCCACCGAGAGGCCCAGCCGCCGCGCCACCGAGCCCTGGTCGGGCAGGCCGTCGCGCAGCGCGCGGCGCACCTCGTCCTCGACCGACGGGGTCTCCAGGATCAGCCGCCGGCTCTCGATCAGCTCGAGGATCCGATTGTGGACCGCCGCGTCGGCGGCCAGCTCCACCGCCGGACGGCCGAGCGGCCGGCTCGCCAGCGCCCCGTCGAAGGCCAGGCCGTAGGCGTCGCGCTCGAACTGCACGGGCGCAGTCCAGAACCCCAGGGCCGCGGCCCCGCAGCCCTGCGGCGCAGGGCGCTTGGTCATCACCCGCCGCAGCGAGGCCGAGACGTCTGCCTGGGCCAGCTCGCAGACCGCGGCGTGCACGAAGATCAGCGCCGATTCCAGGGCGAAATGCAGCGCGTCGTCGTCGCGCTCGCGGGTGTAGGGAAAGGCGTCGTCGTGGATCGAATAGACCAGCTGGGCGCCGCGCCACTCGACGCGGTTGTAGTCGCCGCCGTGCAGCAGGTTGTAGGTCGCCGCGATCCGCTGCAGCCCCTCGCCGATGCTGGCCGACGCGCCGGCCCGCGACATCACCAGCTCCACCGCGCCGAACAGGATCGGCCGCTGCGACAGCGAGAAGGTCTCCTCGCCCGCCGTGGAGGCCAGCCACCGCAGCAGGCGGAAATAGTCCGCCAGCCACACGCCCTCCCCGTCCCCAAGGGTGAGGCCACTGGTCTCGAACGCCCGCCGAAGCTCCGGCCAGGCGTCCGGCGCGCAGCCGATCAGCCGGGCCACGTCACTGGCCGGGATCGGCAGGCCGGGGTCGGGCGGCAGGAATCGGCGCGGCTCGCGCATGCCCCCTGGCTAGCAAACCCCGGCGGGGCTGTCGCGCCGCGCAACCGCGACGCGAGCCTGCAGCGCCTCAGCGCGCCATGGCGTCGAGGTCCACCTTGAGCTCCCGCGCCCAGAGCCGGCCTTCGCGCGCCGCCTGCAGGAAGGCCTGGGCGTCGGCGGCCTTGGCCAGCGCGACGACGCCTTCGTCGAGGTCGGATTCGCCGACGCCGGCGCGCTCCAGGAACGGCTGGGCCTGCGGCGAATAGCCGATGAACTTGCCGTGGGCGTAAGCGTCGCTGACAAAATCCTTCGCCGGCTTGTCCCTCGCCAGCTGCTGCGCGCCCTCCGCCGAGACCACAATCGCCACGGCGTCGTAGAGCACCGAGGGGCCGCCATCGATCTTCTGCTTCGCCTCCAGGAGCGCGCCGTCGGAGAGGGTCGCGCCGGCGACCTGCGGGGCGACGATCTCGCACTTGGCGCCTTCGGCCTTGGCCGCGGCGACCACGGCCGCGACGATCTCGGCGTCGGCGCCATCTGTGACCAGAAGGCCGATCTTGCGGCCCTGCAGGCTCTTGGGCATGCGCTTGACAATGCTGAGCGCATCGGACGGCGCAAGGTCGGTGATCGGCGCCTTGGCCACCGGGGCGGCCTTCGGCGTGCTCTTGAGGCCCAGACCCCTGGCGACGACCCTGGCCAGCTCGGCGTCGATGTTCACCAGGTGCGAGACGATGCGCTCGCGGATGTCCGGCCGCTCGCACTTGGAGAGCTCGAACACCAGGGCGTCGCCGATGTGCTTCTGCTCGACGGCGGTCTGGCTGACGTAGAACTGCCGCGCCTGACTGTAATGGTCGGCGAAGCTCTCGGGGCGGATCTGGCGCATCTCGCCGCTCTCCGCCGATGGGAAATGCTGGTAGCCCAGCTTCGGGCTCTCGCGCGGGCCGCCGTCGGCCCAGCTGTTCGGCTCGTAGTTCACCCGCCCCTTGGGGTTGCGCATGGCCATGTGGCCGTCCTGCTGGAAGTTGGCGACCGGGCAGCGCGGCGCATTGACCGGGATGTGGGTGAAGTTGGGCCCGCCCAGCCGCTTCAGCTGTGTGTCCAGATAGGAGAAGTTGCGCCCCTGCAGCAGCGGATCGTTGGTGAAGCCGATCCCCGGCACGACGTTGGCGGTGCAGAAGGCCACCTGCTCGGTCTCGGCGAAGAAGTTCTCGACGGTGGCGTCCAGCACCATCCGCCCGACGATCCTGAGCGGGATATCCTCCTCCGGGATGAGCTTGGTGGCGTCGAGCACGTCGAAGGGGAACCTGTCGGCGAAGGCGTCGTCGAACAGCTGCACGCCCAGCTCCCATTCCGGCGGCTCGCCGGCCTCGATGGCGTCCCACAGGTCGCGGCGGTGGAAGTCGGGATCGGCGCCGTTCAGCTTCACCGCCTCGTTCCACATCACCGACTGCAGGCCGAGCTTCGGCCGCCAATGGAACTTCACGAAGGTCGACTTCCCGGCGCTGTCGATGAACCGGAAGGTGTGCACCCCGAAGCCGTCCATGAAGCGGAACGAGCGCGGGATCGTGCGGTCGGACATGATCCACATGGCCATGTGCATCGACTCGGGGCTGAGCGAGACGAAGTCCCAGAAGTTGTCGTGCGCTGTCTGGGCCTGCGGGAAGCCGCGGTCCGGCTCCTGCTTGGCGGCGTGAATCAGGTCCGGGAACTTGATGGCGTCCTGGATGAAGAAGACCGGGATGTTGTTGCCGACCAAGTCCCAGTTGCCCTCCTTGGTGTAGAACTTGGTGGCGAAGCCGCGGACGTCGCGCGGCAGGTCGGCCGAGCCCTTGTTGCCGGCCACCGTGGAGAAGCGCACGAACACCGGCGTGCGATCGCCCTTGCGCTGGAAGAGGTCGGCGCGGGTCACGTCGGAGAGCGGATCGGTGACCTCGAAGAAGCCGTGCACGCCGAAGCCGCGGGCATGCACCACCCGCTCCGGAATGCGCTCGTGGTCGAAGTGGAAGATCTTTTCCCGGAAGTGGAAATCTTCGAGCAGGGCGGGGCCGCGCGCGCCCACCCTGAGCGTGTTCTGGTCGTCGGCCACCGGCACGCCCTGCTGCGTGGTCAGCACCGGCTGGTCGCCGCTGGCGGTCTGATGTGTTTCGCCGCCCGCGCCTGGATTGGTCTTGCGGTCGATATCGTCACCCATGGCAGGTCTCCCTCTGACGCCCCACGAACCGGCGGGGGGCGATAAGGTTCAGACCTGGCGGCGCGGCGGCTGCGAAAACCGCCGCCCGGTGCGGGCCGCGCCACGCTCCCCGCTGCCGACAAGGGACTCCCGCGGACCCGCGTTCGGGCGCAGACTGCGGCCAACAACAGGGAGGAAGGCCATGGCCGACGACGCCACCAAACTCGCCAACGCCCAGGACGCCAGGCGCTACTGGCTGGACGGCGGCAACGCCCCGGGCGGCGAGATCCGCAAGGTCGACTACGCCAAGGAACGCGGCGGCGTGCACCCGCTGTTCCAGGGCATCAAGATCGTCGACACCGACACCCACTTCACCGAACCGCCCGACCTCTTCACCTCGCGCGCGCCGGCCAGGTTCAAGGACAAGGTCCCCTATGTGCGCAACGTCGACGGGGTGGACCGCTGGGTCTGCCAGGGCCGCGACTTCGGCTCGGTCGGCGGCAACGTCATCGGCAAGGACAACAACAAGCTGCTCGGGCGGCTCGCCTTCCAGACCCTCGCCGAAGGCCATCCGGGCTCGCACCTCGTGCAGCCCCGCCTCCAGGCGATGGACGACATGGGGATCTACGCCCAGGTCTGTTACCAGAACGCCGGCGTTACCCAGGCGGGCTCTCTGATCGCGCTGGAGGACGACGACCTCGCGGTCAGCATCCTGCAGATGTACAACGACGCGGCGGCCGAGCGTCAGGCGGAGTCCGGCCAGCGGATCTTCACGCTCGCCCACCTGCCGATCTGGAACAAGGCGGCGCTGGAGGCCGAGGCGCGGCGCTGCCTGGACATGCAGATCAAGGGCTTCGTCCTGCCCGACGTGCCCGAGCGCTACGGCCTGCCCGGCTTCCTGGACGCCTACTGGGCGCCTTTCCTGGAGATGTGCGAAGCCACCGGCACGCCGATCAACTTCCACCTGAACAGCGCCGTCGATCCGAGCGCGCTGGTATGGCGCAACATGGGCTTCGAGCGGAACCTGGCGGTGGGCTCGATCATGATGTTCCTCGGCAATGCAGCGACGCTGGGCAACTGGATGGTTTCGGGCGCCCTCGACGTCTATCCGAAGCTGAAAATCGGCCTGATCGAGAGCGGCGCGGGGTGGATCCCCTTCATGCTGGAGGCGCTCGAGCACCAGTTCGACGAGATGCTGCCGAAGGGCGCCGTCGCGAAGCGGCCGTGGGAGTACTTCAAGCAGAACTTCTGGTGCACCTACTGGTTCGAGACCATCGGGCCGCGCGACCTGCTGGAGACCATCGGCGTCGACAAGGTGATGTTCGAGACCGACTTCCCGCACCCGACCTCGCTCTATCCGGGCGTCCAGGCGCACCTCGCCAAGACCCTAGGCGGCCACAGCTACGAGGTCCGCAAGCAGGTCCTCGAGGGCAATCCCGTCGCGCTCTACAACCTGCCGTTCTGAGCTGAGGCGCGGCCGGCGTCGGTAACGACGCCGGCTCGCCGGCTCACGCCGCCGGCGCGGCCCTGCGGCTCTTTCGCAGCAGCCAGGCGCCAGTGAGCAGCAAGGCCACGACCAGAGCGTAGAGGCCGACCACATTGGCCATGCCGTAGCGGATCGCCTTGCCGCCGCCGAAGCGATCCGAGATCAAGCCGATCAGCAGCGGCCCGATCACGAAGCCGAACAGGTTGGTGATCAGCTGCACGACGGACATCATCGTGCCGCGCATCCTGGGCGGGGTGTGGGCGATCAGCACCGGATAGGTCATCGCGGGGTAGCCGTTGCGCAGGAACTCGCCGACGAGAAAACCGCACAGCGCCACCGGAAAGATGGGGGCGAACAGCCAGGTCATTCCGGCGACCACGGCGATGACGGCGGAGATGGCCATCGCCGTCACCGGCGCGGTCGGCTCGCGCGCCGCCAGGCGGTCGGCGATGGCCCCGTAGAACAGCGGCGAGGACATCCCGGCGACCCCGCCGGCGAGCCCGAGCAGGAGCGCCACCTGCTTGAGCGGCATGTCCCAGACCCGGACGAAGAAGGACGAGGCCCAGGCGATCAGGCCGATGGAGATCAACCCCAGGAGCGCGCTGGCGACCATGACGCAGAGCAGGCCCGGCTGGCCGACCAGGAACCGGGCGACCTCGCCCAGGGAGTGCGGGGTCGCAGCCGCGCCCTCGCCAGCGGTCTCGCGCGGCGGAGTCTTGACGGTCAGGAACAGCAGCGCCGCGATGATCAGGCCGGGGATGCCGGCCAGGAACAGGGCCGCGCGCCAGCCGTGCTCGGCGGCCACCCAGCCGCCGACGACGGTGGAGACCAGGCCCCCCAGCGGCACGCCCACGTAGAGGATACCGGTGGCCAGCGCCCGCCGGTTCACCGGGAAGATGTCGGCGAGCAGCGGCAGGATCACGGGGGCGGCCCCGGACTCCGCCGCGCCGACGGCGACGCGGGTCAGCGCCAGCTGCGCGAAGTTGCGCGTGAAGCCGCCGAGCGCCGTGCACGCGCTCCACGCCACCAGGATCGCGGCGAGGAAGTTGCGCCGGTTCGTGCGGTCGCTGAAGTAGCCCATCGGCAGGACCGTCAGCGCAAAGGCGATCCCGAACCCGGTGCCAGTGAACAGCGCGAGCTGGGCGTCCTTGAGGTGGAACTCGCGCCGGACCGGCTCCACGAGGATGTTGGGCATCGCCCGGTCCATGGCGTGGGCGGCGTAGGCCAGAGTCAGCAGGCCCAGAGTGTACCAGCGGTAGGCGCCGCCATAGGCGGACGCCCGCTCCCCCGAACTCTCCTCCGCCGGGGCAGCGGCCGCAGGGTGCGGAACCTCCATCTCAGGCTTGCGTCCTGTCCGGCAGCCCCAGGATCCGCTTTGAGACGATGTTGTTCTGCACTTCCTGGCTACCCCCGTAGATGGTCGTGGCCTTGCCCGCGAGCCAGCCTCGCACGGCGGCGAGTTCGGCTTCGGTGAACGCTTCGCCGTCCCAGCCCAGGCCCTGCTGGCCCAGGATCTCCAGGGTCAGCTCGGCGCGCACCTGCCCCACCTGGGTGCCGGCGTTCTTCATGATCGAGCTGGCGGCCGAGGGACCGGTGTTCGACTTGGCCTCGAGCGCCGTGCGCTGGGCGGTGAGCTGGAAGGCGCGGCTGTCCATCTCGTTCCGGACGATGCGCATGCGCAGGTCGGCGTCGGCGATCCGGCCCGCCTGGTCCACGCCGGCATAGCGCTTGGCGAGCTCCGGCAGCGTCGGGCCCGGCGTTGCGCCGCCGCCCGCGCCCGGCAGGGTCGAGATCGAGGAGCGCTCGTGCTGCAGCAGCCGCTTGGCAATCTCCCAGCCGCCGTTGAGCGGGCCGACGAGATTCGCCTTCGGCACCTTCACGTCGGTGAGGAAGGTCTCGCAGAACGGCGAATTGCCGGAGATCAGCTGGATCGGCCGGACCTCGATGCCCGGCGTCTTCATGTCGAAGATCAGGAAGGAAATGCCGGCGTGCTTCTTGGTGGGATCGGTGCGCACTAGGCAGAAGCACCAGTCGGCGTACTGCGCTCCGCTGGTCCAGACCTTCTGGCCGTTCACCAGCCAGTGGTCGCCCTTGTCCTCCGCACGGCACTGCAGCGACGCCAGGTCCGAGCCCGCGCCCGGCTCGGAGAATCCCTGGCACCACCAGGTCTCGCCGCGCACGATCGGCGGGATGTGCTCCCGCTTCTGCGCCTCGGTCCCGTATTCGAGGAGCGTGGGCCCGAACATCAGGACGCCCATGCCGCCGATGGGATTGTAGGCGCCCAGCCGGGCCATCTCCTGCTGAACTACGCGGGCCTGGGCGGGCGAAAGGCCGCCGCCGCCATACCGGCTGGGCCAGGTGGGCGTGCCCCAGCCCTTCTCGCCGATGGCGCGGCGCCAGGCGTCCTGCTCGGGCGAGAGCCGCGTCGCCGCCTCCGTCGAGGTGGGGCTCAGCCGGTTCTTCAGGGCCGGCGGGAAATGGGCCTCCAGCCAGGCCCGCGCCTCGGCGCGGAAAGCGTCCAGGTCGGCGGGCGCGTCGGCGTCGGTCGGCCGTTCGAGCATCTGCTCGGACATCGGCGTCTACTCCCTCAGGCGGTGGCGGCCAGTTGCGCCTGGCGTCGGCGGACGGCGTCTTCGACCAACATGACACGGTCGTTGCCGAAGTACATGTCATCGCCATCCACAAAGAAGGTGGGCGAGCCGAAGCCGCCGCGGTCCATCAGCTCGTTGGTGTTGTCCCAAAGCCTGGCCTTGAGCTCCGGCGTGGCGATCTCGCGCAGCACCATCTCGGCGTCGACGCCCGCGCGGTCACAGACAGCGGTCAGCACCTCGTCCTTCGCCAGGTCCTGGCCATGGATCCACAGCGCCTCGAAGGCCGCGCGCGCGAAGGGCACGAGCTTGCCCAGCGGCTGGACCACGAGGCAGGCCCGCATGCACTTCACCGCGTTGACGGGATGCCCGCAGGCTGGCGGGTGGTTGATCACCAGGCCCGACCAGCGCGCCCAGTCCTGCATGTCCTTGATCGTATAGGCGGCCTTCAGCGGCACCGGCGGGTTCTCGCGGTTGGCGTAGACTACCTGGTTCACCTTGTTGAAGACGCCGCCGACGATGATCGGCTTCCACTCGATGGGCACGCCCAGCCGCTCGGCCACCGGCTGGATGTTGTGGAAGCCCATGTAGGTCCACGGGCTGGAGCAGTCGAAGAAGCATTCCAGTCGCACGGGGCGCGCGTCGCTCATTTCGTCTCCTCCCGATCGGCGCCGGTGCCGATGCCGAACATCTTCCTGCGCATCTCAGGCGTCGCCGCCGGCGCGTTCGTGAAGATATCCTGGCCCACCGCGAGCCCGCGTTGAAGGGCCTCGCGGCCGCGCAGCTCGGCGAACCAGCGCTTCACGTCGGGCCAGTCGTCGAGGGTGAAGCCCTGCGCCTTATGTGTCATCACCCAGGGGAAGCAGGCCATGTCGGCGATGCCGTACTCGGGGCCCGCCACATAGGCGCCGGTGCGCGCGAGCTGCCGGTCGAGCACGCTGTAGAGCCGCTTGGCCTCGCCGCGGAAGCGGTCGATGGCGTAGGGGATCTTGTCCTCGGCATAGAGGCGGAAGTGGCCGTGCTGGCCGAGCATCGGCCCCAGCCCCGCCATCTGCCACATCACCCACTGGATCGCGGCGTATCGCCCCGCCAGGTCCTGCGGCAGGAACCTCCCGGTCTTCTCGGCCAGATAGAGCAGGATCGCCCCGCTCTCGAAGATCGCCAGCGGCGCCCCGCCGCCCGCCGGCGCATGGTCGATCATCGCCGGGATGCGGTTGTTGGGGCTGACCTCCAGGAAGTCCGGCTGGAACTGGTCGCCCTGCGACAGGAGAATCGGCCGGATGGCGTACGGCAGCCCGCACTCCTCCAGCATGATGGTCACCTTCCAGCAGTTGGGCGTGGGCCCGTAGAGGACCTCGAGGCCTTTCGGCCGGGCAGGTTCGGCGCTGGTCATCGGCGGCCCCTCCTCCTTGGGCTCTTCTGGTTCTAGGCGACCTAGCGCGGCCGGGTCATCGCGCCGGGCCGGAAGAAGATCACCAGGCGGGCGACCTTGCCATCGGGCCGCACCGTGAAATGGTCGATGGCCACCAGGTGGTAGGCGGCCGGATCGCCGGGCCGCTCGCCCGGTCGCTGGCCGGCGAGCTCCATGATGCACTCGCTGCCCTTGTCGATGAAGCTCAGCGGGACGGCGCCGCCCTGGTGCACCGAATTGTAGAAGGTCGCGATTTCCGCAGGTCCGCGCAGCACCCGGTTCTCGACGCCGACGAACTCGCCGTCGGGCGCGAACAGCGCGGGCACCTTGGAGGCCTGATCGCTCCCGATGAAATTCACGTAGCGGCTGGCGGCCTCACAGGACGAGCCTGGCCGCGGCTGGGCGGCGGGCGGCGTGCCGGCGAACACCACCGCGGTCGGCCAGCGCCCCTGCTGCGCCGGCGGCCTGGCCTCGGCTGAGGCGGCGAGCCCCAGCGCCGCCAGCACGGCGGCAGCGGCCGGCCAGTTCCAACGTCGCATCCGGTTCATGCCGTCTCCTCACGCGACCACGCGGCCATTTGCTCGGCCCTCTCGGCGCTGATCGTCACCGCCCGCTCAGCATCGCCGGCCTGGATGGCGCCGGCGAGCTCCCCGATCGAGGCCAGGTAGATGTCGAGCCGCGCCGCGTTGAAGATCAGGCGGCCGGACTTCGCGCCGTAGGCCTGCGACGCCAGCATGAACAGCATCACCGCCCGGTTGGCGAGGAGCTCGTTCACGAGCTGCCAGAAGCGGTTGATCGCGCGTATGGCGTTGGGCACGTCGTAGGGCCGCGTCAGGTCGCGGCAGGCGGCGAGGTACTCGGCAGGCCGACGGCGCACGGCAGGGTCCGGATTGGCGGCGATCTCCTGCAGGGCGGCCCGCTCGAGTGCGTGCTGGGCGCGGATCACCTCCTCGAAGGTGGCGCCTTGCGCCAGCAGGTAGATGCCGGCCATGCGGGCGACGACATCGGCGCTGGGCTTGCGGCCGAAGAAGCCGCCGCCGGCGCCGCGGCGGATCACCAGCAGCTCCTCGTATTCCAGCAGGCGGGCGGCCTGGCGGAAGGTGGGCCGGCTGATCCCCA
>JAQGIJ010000349.1 GCA_028291285.1 Phenylobacterium sp.
CCGCCGCCCGCCGCGCCACCGCCGCAGGCCGCCCCGACCACGCCGGTGAGCTCCGGTCCGGCGCTGCGTCCTGCGCTGCCGAGCGCGCCGCCGCCGGCCGTCGAGCCGCCTGCGCCGAAGGCTGTCGAGGCTCCGCCGCCGCCGAAGCCCACGCCGGCGCCGATCGCCAAGGCGCACCCCGCGCCGGCGCCGGCGCCGGCGAAGGTGGCCGGGGGCGCGGCCGTGCAGATCGGCGCGGTCTCCTCCACTGCGATCGCCGACAAGGCCTGGAACGAGGCCGTCGCCGTGGCGCCGGGCCTGGCCGCCGGCAAGGGCAAGGGCGTGGAGAAGATCGAGAAGGGCGGCCACGTGCTCTACCGCACCGCCGTGACAGGCTTCG
Organism: Phenylobacterium sp.; assembly: GCA_028291285.1. The sequence goes on from JAQGIJ010000349.1 coordinate 380, forward strand.
CCACCAAGGCCGACGCGGCCGCCTTCTGCGGCAAGCTGAAGGCCGCGGGGAAAGCCTGCTTCGTCAAGTGAGCGTCCGCGCCTGCATCCTCGGCTGCGCGTCCACGACGCTTAGCCGGGAGGAGACCGCCTTCTTCCGCGATGTGAAGCCCTGGGGCTTCATCCTCTTCGCGCGCAACGTCGAGACGTCCGACCAGGTCCGCAAGCTGGTCGACGCCCTGCGCGAGACGGTCGGGCGCGCCGCCGCCCCGGTGCTGATCGACCAGGAGGGCGGGCGCGTGCAGCGGCTGAAGCCGCCGCACTGGCCGCTCTATCCGCCGGGACGCACCTACGGCCAGCTCGCCGGCAACGACCCTCTCCTGAAGCGCGAGATCACCCGGCTGGGCGCCCGGCTGATCGCCCACGACCTGGCGAGCCTCGGGATCAACGTCGACTGCGTGCCGGTGCTCGACGTGCCCGATCCGCAGGGCCACGAGATCATCGGCGACCGCGCCTACGGCCAGACGCCGGAGGAGGTGGCGCTGCTGGGCCGCGCCGCCGCCGAGGGGCTGATCGCCGGCGGCGTGCTGCCGGTGATCAAGCACATCCCCGGCCACGGCCGGGCCAAGGCCGACAGCCACCTGGAACTGCCCGTGGTCGACGCGCCCTACGAGGAGCTCGACCAACGCGACTTCGCCCCCTTCCGGGTGCTCTCCGACATGCCGATGGCGATGACGGCGCACGTCATCTACTCGGCGATCGACCGCAAGCGGCCGGCGACCACCTCCAAGACCGCCATCCGCAAGGTGATCCGCGGCGCCATCGGCTACGATGGGCTGGTGATGAGCGACGACCTCTCCATGAAGGCGCTGAGCGGCGACTTCACCGAGCGCGCCCGCGCCTCGCTCGCCGCCGGCTGCGACGTGGTCCTGCACTGCAACGGCGACATGGCGGAGATGAAGGCCGTCGTCGCCGGGACCGGTTCGCTGAAGGGCAAGGCCAGGCGCCGCGCCGAGGCGGCCATGGCCCGGCTCGCCCGCGCGCCCGAGCCGCTGGACGTCGCCGAGGCCCGCGCCCGCTTCGCCGCGGCGCTGGGGGCCGGGTAGGGCCCAGAGTGCAGCAATGAGCCAGCCCTTCCAGCCCAACCTCGACTTCACCGCCGCGGCGAGCGCGGCGGAAGACGGCGAGGCCCTGATCGTCGACCTGGAAGGCTACGAAGGCCCGCTGCATGTCCTCCTGGCGCTGGCCCGCAGTCAGAAGGTGGACTTGACCAAGCTGTCGGTGCTGAAGCTCGCCGAGCAGTACCTGGCCTTCGTGCAGCAGGCCCGCCGCATGCGCTTCTCGCTGGCCGCGGACTATCTTGTGATGGCCGCCTGGCTCGCCTACCTGAAGTCCCGCCTGCTGCTGCCCCGACCCGAGCGGCCGAAGCCCGAGGAGGCGCCGGCCGAGGAGGTCGCCGCCCGGTTCGCCTACCGCCTGGCTAAGCTGGACGCCATGCGCAACGCCGGCGAGGCGCTGAAGGCCAACCCCCAACTCGGCCGCGACGTGCTCGGCCGCGGCGACCCGGAAGCCGTCAAGGTCGTGCCGTCGGGCCGCATCGAGGGCGACCTCTACCAGCTGATGAGCGCCTACATCGGCCAGCGCGCCAAGGAGGTCGGGCGGCACTACACCCCGCGCCCGCCACAGGCCTATCCGCTGGAGGACGCGCGCGAGCGGCTGCGCCGGCTGCTGCCCGACCTCGACCGCTGGACCCCGCTCACCGGGGTCGCGCCGATGGGCGGAAGCGGGCAGGGGCCCTCGCGCGCCTCCTACGTCGCCTCGACCCTGTCGGCCAGCCTGGAGCTGGTGAAGGAAGGCGCCATGGAAGCCCGCCAGCTGGAAGCTTTCGCCGACATCTACATCCGCTCGAAGGAGCACGCCGCGTGAAAGGGCTGGAGGAGACCGAACGGGAGATCGAGGCGCTGCTGATCGCCGCCGCCGGCCCGCTTAGCGAGGCCGACCTCGCGCGCCGCCTGCCGGAAGGCGTGGACGTCGCCGGCGCGATCGCGGCGCTGCAGGCGCGCTACGCCGGCCGCGGCGTCGAGCTGGTCTGCGTCGCCGAGCGCTGGCGCTTCCAGACCGCCGCCGACCTCGCCTGGCTGATGACCGAGGAGCGGGACGA
>JAQGIJ010000412.1 GCA_028291285.1 Phenylobacterium sp.
GCCGCTCGGACTCGCCGAACGAATAGACGTCGGCGGTGTCGATGAAGTTGACGCCCGCCTGCAGCGCGCGGCCGACGATGTCGTTCACCTCGCCCTGGCGCAGCGAGCCCATGGCGGTCCAGAAGCCAGCGTCGGGGTTGCCGCCGAAGGTCATCGCGCCGAGGCAGATCTCGGACACATAAAGGCCGGTGCGGCCCATTTGCTTGTATTTCATGGGAAGGGTCCCTTGGGGATTGGCTGGCGAGACGGTGGCGAGAAGCCTGAGCGTCGCGCAGGGCGCGGCGGCGGAAGCGTGGGACGCCACGCCGCATATGGCGCCCCCGTCGTCCCTGCGGGAGGGGCGGCTGCGCTTTTTCGTCGCGGCCTGGATCACGCGCCGCAGCGGACGGGTCAGGTCCGCTCGTAGGTGCCGACCAGCACGCCCTTGGCGATCACGTGGCCGCGCATCGCCTCCACCACCGCCTTGCGGCCGGGGGCGCGGGCGAAGTCGAGCTTCCGATCGAGCGCGAACACCTGGAAGACGTAGAGGTGCGGGCCGTGGCCGGACGGCGGGTCCGGCGGCAGCCAGGCGCTTTGCTGAAAGGCGTTGCGCCCGAGCACCTCCTTCAGGCCCGGGTGGCCGGGGCTCTGCAGCTCGCCCTCCGGCAGCTCGGGCAGGCCTGGGGGCAGGTCCCAGGCAAGCAGATGCACGAGCGGCTCTGGGGAGGGCGCGTCGGGGTCCTCGACGATCAGCACCAGGCCCGCGGCGTCGTGAGGGACGTCGCGCCAGGTGAGCGGCGGGGAGATCTTCTCGCCGTCTGCGGTGTAGCGGGGCGGGATCGAGCCGCCGTCCTCGAAGGCGGGGCTGTCCAGCGCGATGATGTCGGGGACGCGGAGGAAGTCCTCGGCCTCGCTCACCACCTTGTCGTAGCCGGCGCGGACGCCGCGCAGGGCCTGTCCAAGGCCGGAAGGGATCTTCTCGAGCATGGGAGCGCCTTTCCTGTGAGTGGGGGACCGGGCGCGTAACGCCCGCGCCGCCCGCCCGTTCACAGCTCAGCCCAGTCGCCGCTCAGCCCAGTCGCCGCTCAGCCGAGCCGGTCGGCCTTGCGCAGGCTGGGGAACAGCCAGGCCCAGGTTCCGGTCACGACCAGCGCTCCGATCCCGCCGAACAGCGCCGCGCCGATCGGGCCCAGGAACCGCGCCATCACCCCGCTCTCGAACTCGCCCAGCTCGTTGGAGGCGCCGATGAACACCGAGGAGACCGAGGCCACGCGGCCGCGCATCGGGTCGGGGGTGACCAGCTGGACCAGGGTCTGGCGGATATAGACGCTCAGCATGTCGGCGCCGCCGAGCACCGCCAGCGCCGCCACCGACAGCCACAGGGCCTTGGAGAGCGCGAACACGCAGGTGGCCAGGCCGAACACGGCGACCCCGGCGAACATGTAGCTGCCGGCCTTCCTGTGGATCGGGTGCGCCGCCAGCCAGAGCGCGACGGCGGTGGCGCCGATCGCCGGGCCCGCGCGCAGCAGGCCGAAGCCCTGCGCGCCCACCTGCAGCACGTCGCGGGCGAAGACCGGCAGCAGGGCGGTCGCGCCGCCGAGCAGCACGGCGCAGAGGTCGAGCGAGATGGCGCCGAAGACGATCTTCTCGCGCAGGACATAGGCCAGCCCCTGCTTCATCAGCTCCCAGCGGGAGCCGGGCTGCACTTCCGGCCGCGTGCTCTTGCGGATCGCCGCCACCGAGAGGCCCGAGACGGCGTAGAGGATGAAGGCGGTGACGTAGGCGTGCGACGGGGAGAGTGCGACCAGCACCCCGCCCACCGCGGGACCTGCGATCGAGGCGCTCTGCCAGGCCAGCGAGTTCCAGGCGATCGAGCGGGGCAGCAGCGCGCGCGGCACCAGCATCGGCCCCATGGCGGTGCTGGACGGGTTGAAGAAGGCCCGGCTGGCGCCGAACAGCACCGCCACCGCGAGCAGCAGCGTCGGCGTGGCGAAGCCGCGCCAGGCGGCCAGGGTCAGCAGGAAGGCGCTCAGCATCTCGCCGCTCAGGCAGAACAGCATCACGCGCCGCCGCTCGTAGCGGTCCGCCGCCTCGCCCGCCGGCAGGGTCAGCAGCAGGACCGGCACGAAGGCGGCGAGCCCGATCATGCCGACCAGGAAGGCGGACTGCTCCACGCCATTGGTCCGGCGGGCCAGCGCATACATCTGCCAGCCCAGCGCCACGCTCTCGATCTGGCCGGCGAAGGCGCCGCACCAGCGCGACGACCAGAAGAACAGGTAATCGCGTTCCTTCAGGAGGGCGCGTGCGGAGGGGATGACGTCCGGGGTGGTCTCGGCCATGGCTGGGCGAACCTGACGCGCGCCGCGGCGTGCCGCAACCGCGCGGTTGACGCCGGGGCCTTCGCATCCTACGTCGCGCCCTCCCGCAACGCCGGTGGAGGCTGGCCCATGCGACGTCGACGACCCGTACGCGCTGAACGCGCCTTCCGCTGAACCCCGGCCGCGCGCGCGGCCGGTCCTTCGTCGCAAGTCCAGGTCCCAGTCAACGTCCATGTCCGCAGAGCCCATCTCGAGCCGGCCCGCGCTCACCCTCACCCACGAGACCCCGCAGGATCAGCCGGCCATCGAGGCCCTGCTCGACCGCGCCTTCGGGCCCGGGCGCTTCGTCAAGGTCTCCGAGCGGGTGCGCGAGCTCGCCGCCTTCGCGCCGGAGCTCTCCTTCCTGGCCTGGGCGGACGGCGAGCTTACGGGCGTGGTGCGCCAGTGGCGGGTGCTGGTAGGCGCGACGCCGGTGGTCTTCCTGGGCCCCCTGGCGGTCGACCTCGATCAACGCAGCTCAGGCGTCGGGGGCCAGCTCGTGTTGCGCGCCTGCGAGGCGGCCAAGGCGGCCGGCGAGGCCGCCGTCCTGCTGGTGGGCGATGCGCCCTATTTCGCCCGCTTCGGCTTTGACGCGGGCCTGGCCCGCCAAGTGAAGATGCCCGGTCCGGTCGATCAGCGCCGCGTCCTGGCGTGCGCCCTGCGCGATCTGGGGGCGGGGGGGCTCGCCGGCGCGGTCCAGGCGCTCTGAGCCGGGTTGAGGCCAAGGCCGCCGACCCCTACCTTGCGCCTATGGGCGAGACGCAGCACGGGCCGGGACTGAAATCCGTCGCAGCGGCGGCGAAGGCCGCGCAAGACCAGGCGCCCGTGCGCCGCGGCCTGCCGCCCGTCCATCTGTGGAATCCGCCGCACGTGGGCGAGATCGACATCCTGATCCGCAAGGACGGCAGCTGGCTGCACGAGGGCGGGGTGATCGGGCGCGAGGCGATGGTCCGGCTGTTCTCCACCATCCTGCGCAAGGACCCTGACGGCACCTATCTCGTCACGCCCCACGAGAGGCTGAAGATCCGCGTCGAGGACGCCCCGTTCGTGGCGGTGCGGGTCGACCGCGAGGGCGCGGCGCTGCGGTTCCTCACCAATGTCGGCGACACCGTGGAGGCCGGCCCCGGTCATGCGATCCGCGTCGAGGTCGACGAGACGGGCGAGCCCAGGCCCTACCTGCACGTGCGCGCCGGCCTCGAGGCGCTGATCGCGCGGCCGGTCTTCTACGAACTGGTGGACCTGGCCGAGGAACGTGAGACCGACGGGGGGCTGGAGCTCGGGGTCTCGTCCAATGGCGTCTGGTTCCCCGTCGGGCGGATCGAGGCGGGCTCGTGAAGGACGCGGCGCAGGCGGAGGACCTCCGCGACTGGATCTGCCGCCATCTCGATCCGCTGGAGGAGGACGAGCCGGTCGACGGGATCCACATCGACCCGGAGCTGCGCGAGATGTTCGAGGGGCCGCCGTCGCCGGCGGCGGTGCTGATCGGCCTGGTCGAGCGACCGCACGGCTATTCAGTCCTGCTGACCCGCCGGGCCGACACCCTGCGCCGCCACACCGGCCAGGTCGCCTTCCCCGGCGGCCGGCGCGATCCCGGCGAGACGCCCTGGGAGACCGCGCTGCGGGAGGCGGAAGAGGAGATCGGGCTCGACCGCCGGTTCGTCACGCTGGCGGGGCTGGGCACGCCCACGGTCACCGGCTCCGGCTACCTGATCACCCCGGTGGTCGGCTTCGTGCGCGAGGGCTATCGGCTCACGGCCAACCCGGACGAGGTGGCCGACATCTTCGAGACGCCGTTCGGCTTCCTGATGGACCCGGCCAACCACGAAGAGCGCGAGTACCAGATGGAGAACGGCCAGACCCGGCGCTACTACGCCATGACCCACGAGGACCGGCTCATCTGGGGCGTCACCGCCGGCATCCTGCGGGCGCTCTACGACCGCCTGTACGGCGCCGCGCTGGCGTGAGCGACAGCCTCGGCCAGCTTCCGTGGATGACCGCGCCGGCCACCCGCGCGGTGCTGGATGCGCTGGAGGCGGCCGGCGGCGCAGATTGCGCGCGCTTCGTCGGCGGCTGCGTGCGCAACGCCCTGATCGGCAAGCCGATCGCCGACATCGACGTGGCCACCCGGCTGACGCCGGACGCGGTCACCCGCGCGCTCCAGGCCGGCGGCGTGCGCGCCATCCCCACCGGCATCGAGCACGGCACCGTCACCGCCGTCTCCCACCACCAGCCGATCGAGGTGACAACGCTGCGCCGCGACGTGGAGACCGACGGCCGCCGCGCGGTGGTCGCCTTCACCACCGACTGGAACGAGGACGCCCAGCGGCGCGACTTCACCCTCAACAGCCTCTACGCCTGCCGCGACGGCAGCCTCTTCGACCCTACCGGCCATGGCGTCGCCGACGCGCGCGCCGGCCGCATCGTCTTCGTCGGCGACCCGGAGCTGCGCCTGCGCGAGGACCACCTGAGGAGCCTGCGGTTCTTCCGCTTCCTGGCCTGGTACGGCCGCGGCGAGCCGGACGCCGCGGCGATCGCCGCCATCACCCGGCTGAAGGACAAGGTGGCGCACCTCGCCGCCGAGCGGATCTCCGCGGAGCTCCTGAAGCTGCTGGCGGCGCAGGATCCGCGGCCCGCCGTGCGGCTGATGGCGGCGACCGGTGTGCTGGGGGTGGTCCTGCCCACCGCCCGCGACCTCGCCCGCTTCGAAGCCCTGGTGGCGATCGAGGCCGAGCAGCTTTTCGAGGCCGACCCGCTGCTCAGGCTGGCCGCCCTGCTGCCCGACGATCCGGCGGAGGGGGTGCGGACGGCCGAGCGGCTGCGCCTCTCCAACGCCGAGCGCGACCGGCTGGAGGCGGCGCTCGCCCCCCCGGGCGTCTCGCCGGGCGCGGCCCCGCCGGCGGTGCGCGCGGCGGTCTACCGGCTGGGCGTCCAGACCTTCCGTGACCGCGTGAAGCTCGCCTGGGCCGCAGCGGGCGGTGAGACGGCGGGCTGGCGCGGGCTGCTGGCGATCGGCGAGGCCTGGCGTCCGCCCGCCCTGCCGGTGAGCGGGGCCGACGTCCTGGCCGCTGGCGCGCCGAAGGGACCCAAGGTGGGCGAGGCGCTCAGGGCGCTGGAGGCCTGGTGGATCGCCGGCGACTTCGCCGCCGACCGCGCCGCGGCCCTCGCCAAGTTGAAGGAGCTGGTCGCGTGAAGCTGGGCATCCTGAAGGCTGGCGCCCCGCCCAAGCGGGCGCAGGGGTTCGGCTCCTATCCCGAGATGTTCCGCAAGCTGCTCGGCGAAGACGCCTTCGACTACAGCGTCTTCGCCGTCGACGAGGGCGAGCTGCCGCCGTCGCCCGAGACTTGCGAGGCCTATCTGGTCACCGGCGCCTCGGCCGGGGTGTACGACCCGCTGCCCTGGATCGGCGAGCTGAAGGGGTTCCTGAACGCGGCCAAGGGGCGGGCGCGGCTGGTGGGCGTCTGCTTCGGCCACCAGGTCATGGCCGAGGCCTTCGGCGGGCAGGTGATCAAGTCGCCCAAGGGCTGGGGCCTGGGCGAGCAGACCTATGAGATCCTCAGGCGCGAGCCGTGGATGGACGAGGCCCGCGAGGTCCGCCTGCCGGGCTCGCACCAGGACCAGGTGGTGGAGGCGCCACGCGGCGCCGAGGTGGTGGCCGCCAGCGGCTTCACCCCGATCGGCGCGCTCGCCTACCGCGACCAGCCGGCGATCTCGATCCAGCTGCACCCGGAGTTCGAGCCGGCCTACGCCGTCGCCCTCCTGGAGGCCCGCCGCGGGCGGCTGCTGACTGAAGAAGAGACAGACCGCGCCATCGCCAGCTATCAGGCGCCCGACGATCGGGCGCGCGTCGGCGGCTGGATCCGGAATTTTCTTCTGGATGCAACAAGCTGACCCCGCTCCGGGTTAAGCGCCCCTACACGTCGGCGCATCTGACCATCCGGAGCCAGCCATGAAGGGCCTGAAACTGCTGATCATCGCCGCCAGCGCCGCGGCCGCCCTCGCCGTGGGCCTCGGCGCCCAGGCAAGCTCTCAGCCCCCGGGGCTGCAAGCCCAGAACACCACGGCGCAGCCGGGGTTCTAAGGCGCACTCCCTTCTCCCCTTGCGGGAGAAGGTGCCCCGCGTGAGCGGGGCGGATGAGGGGTCGAAGATCGCTTCGCTTAAGCCATGCTGAGCCATGGCCCGCGAGGCGAGCACCAACCAGGCGAGGACGCTGCGCCGGAAAGCATCGTCGGCGGAGCGCTACTTATGGCGCCTACTTCGGGCTCGCCAGCTCGAAGACCTCAAGTTTCGCCGCCAGTTCCCGATCGGACCTTCCGTGGCGGACTTCGTCTGCCTGCGCCACCGGCTTATCGTCGAGGCGGACGGCCCGTTCCTCGATCCCTAACGCGATGCGGTCCGTGACGCCTGGCTCTCGCC
>JAQGIJ010000445.1 GCA_028291285.1 Phenylobacterium sp.
ACTGCTCGACGAAGCCGTAGACCTGCGACAGCCCGAGCCCGGTCCCGCGGCTCACGTCCTTGTTTGTGAAGAAGGGCTCGAACACGCGCGGCAGGATGTCGGGCGGGATGCCGACGCCGGTGTCGGAAACGCTCAGCGCCACGAAGTCCCCCGAAAGCCCGACGTCCCGCTCGCCGCCCTCCAGGCTCGCGTTGGACGCAGAGAGCGTCAGCACGCCGCCGTTCGGCATGGCGTCGCGCGCGTTCACCGCCAGGTTCAGCACCGCCAGCTCGAACTCGCCCGGGTCGACCTCCACCAGCCAGAGCCCCTCCGGAATCTCCAGCTCCAGGCTGACGGCGCCGCCGAGAATGGCCTCGAGCAGTTGGCGGAAGCCCACCGCGCGTTCCTGCAGCGACAGCACCGCCGGATTGAGCCGCTGGCGACGGGCGAAGGCCAGGAGCTGACGGGTGAGCCCCTGCCCCCGCCTGGTCGACAACTCGATGGCGTCGAGCGCCCGCAGCGCGCGCGGATCGTCGGCCATCTTCTTGCGCAGCAGCTGCGCCTGGCCGCCGACCACCATCAGCAGGTTGTTGAAGTCGTGCGCCACGCCGCCGGTGAGCTGGCCCATGGCTTCCATCTTCTGGGCCTGGGCCAGGCGCTCGTTGGCCTTCTGCAGCTCGATCTGGGCGTTGCGCCGCTCGGTGATGTCGCGGGTGATCTTGGCGAAGCCGAGCAGCTCGCCGGTCTCGTCGTGGATCGCGTCCAGCACCACATTGGCCCAGAACAAGCTGCCGTCCTTGCGCACGCGCCAGGCCTCGGCCTCGTAGCGGCCCTCGGCGGTCGCCGTTTCGAGGGCGCGCTGGGCAGGCCGGCGGCGCGGTCCGGCGCGGTGTAGAAGGCGCTCATATGCTGGCCGATGATCTCCTCGGCGGCGTAGCCCTTGATGTTCTGGGCGCCGGCGTTCCAGCTGGTCACCACGCCATTGGGGTCGAGCATGATGAGGGCGTAGTCGACGACGCTGGCCACCAGCAGGCGGAACTGCCGCTCGCTCTGGATCAGCGCCTCCTCCGCGGCCTTCCGCTCGGAGATGTCGCGGGTGATCTTCGCAAAGCCGATGTGGCGGCCGTTGTCGTCCTGGATCGCGTCCAGCAGGACCGAGGCCCAGAAGCGGCTGCCGTCCTTGCGCAGGCGCCAGCCTTCACCCTCCCAGCGCCCCTCGTGCAGGGCCCGCGCCAGCGCCCGGGCCGGCGCGCCCGCCTGGCGCTCCTCCGGCGTGTAGAAGACGCTGAAGTGCTTGCCTATCACCTCGCCGGCCCGGTAGCCCTTGGCCCGCTCCGCGCCGCGGTTCCAGTTGGTCACCACGCCGTTCACGTCGAGCATGTAGATGGCGTAGTCGACCACCCCCTCGACCAGGTAGCGGAAGCGCCGCTCGCTCTCGAGCAGGGCCTCCTGGGCGGCCCGGTGCTCGGTCATGTCACGGGTGAGCTTCACAAAGCCGGAAAGCGCGCCGTCCTGGCCGCGGACCGCGTGCACCGAGGCGGCCGCCCAGAACCGGCTGCCGTCCTTGCGCAGCCGCCAGCCCTCGCTCTCCGCCCGCCCCTCCGCCCCGGCGCGCGCGAGGATGCGGTCCGGCACGCCGGCGTGCTGGTCCTCCAAGGTGAAGAAGCGGCGGAAGGACTGCCCCTGCACCTCGTCGAAGCTGTAGCCCTTGATCCGCTCGGCCGCGACGTTCCAGCTCGCGACCCGGCCTTGCGGGTCGAGCCGGTAGATGGCGCAGTCGCCGACGGCGTCGACGAGCTGCTGGAAGCTCGGGTCCGCTGTCCGTCCGTCGCTCGTCACCGATGGGCCTCCTCGCGGATCGCGAAGCGGCGCAAGCTACCCTCCCCGCGCCACAGGCCCCAGCTCGTACCCACTGCTGCGTCCCCGCAAAGCCCGATCGCGCCTCGTTCGGGCAGCTCGGCCGCGAACTTCGCCAGCTAAGCATCGACCGAAATCACCCATCGAAGCAACCGCGGCGGTCCGCCCCGGCTCAGATTGGGCCGCGGCGGCGCCGGCTGCGGCTCAGAACGGGATCTCGTCGTCCAGGTCGGCCGAGAAGTCCTCGCGCGGGCCCGACGCCGGCGCACGCGCGCCCGAGGAGAAGCCGCCGGCGTAGCCACCGCCCTCCTCGCGCTCGGCGTCGCCGGCGCGGCCGTCGAGCATGGTGAGCTCGCCGCGGAACTTCTGCAGCACGACCTCGGTGGAGAACTTCTCCTGGCCCGACTGATCGCTCCACTTGCGGGTCTGCAACGCACCCTCGACATAGACCTTGGAGCCCTTGCGCAGATAGCTCTCGGCCACCTTCACCAGGTTGTCGTTGAAGATCACCACCCGGTGCCACTCGGTGCGCTCCTTGCGCTCGCCCGAGCTGCGGTCGCGCCAGCTCTCGGAGGTGGCGAGCCGGAGGTTGGCGACGCGGTCGCCGGAGGTAAGGGTGCGGATCTCCGGATCGGCGCCGAGATTGCCGACCAGAATGACCTTGTTGACGCTGCCCGCCATGTCGATGTCCTAAGCTTCCGTGGTTGCGGGCGCTGGGCGCCCAGGATCGCACGCTAGCCCGGCGTTAACGTCTCGGCAAGCATATGTTCTGCCTTCGTTCCAGTCCGTCCACAGCCGATTACTGCGGGCTCTGCGGCATCGCGCCCGGGATCGCCAGGCGGCCGTCGCCGGTGCGCACCAGCGCCGGATAGCGCGGCCCGTCCAGTGTCGTGCCGCTGAAGATCCCCTCCCGCTGCACGAAAATGAAGTTGGCCTGGTAGGCGCCGAGGATCTCCTGGGCCGAGCCGCCGAGGCGCAGGAACTTGATGCGCATCGCCTCGAGGTTGGCCGCGCAGGTCTCCAGGTTCGGGGCGTTGACCAGCTTGTGGTAGACCAGCGAGCCGTCCTTCCTGAACGTCACGTTGTAGCAGACGCCCGTATCGCCGGGCGGATGGATCTTCTTCTGGCAGGCGCCGAGCGCCAGCAGGACCGAAAGGGCGGCGCAGAGGCCGGCGGCGGGGATCGGGCGAAGCATCGGCGCAAGCCTACACAAGCGCGCAGCCCAGTGCGAGCGGCCCAATGCGAGCGGCCGAGTGGCCAGCCTCAGCCTGCCGGGGCCGCGCCGCAGCCCGGCCCCTGCTCGGTGAGCGTGCGGAAGCTGCGGTTGTCGGCGGAGATCTCGATCCGGCCGGGGACCAGGCGCAGCGTCTGGTCGCCCCAGCGGCCGTAGGTGGCGCCGCCGCTCCGCTCGCAGCGGCCGGCGAACAGGGCCTGGACGCAGCCGTTGAGGCTGGTGTCGCTGGGCAGCTTGCGCCAGCTGTTGGCGGTGAAGCTCCAGCAGGCGCCCTGCGCCGCCGCCCCGGCAGTGGGGGCGCGGGCGGCCAGCGGCGGCGCGGTCGCG
>JAQGIJ010000467.1 GCA_028291285.1 Phenylobacterium sp.
ACGCCGGCGGGGGCGAACTCCATGGTGACTTCGCCACCGAGCTCGGAGGCCAGGGTGCGCTGGATGAGGCGCGATCCAAAACCCTGGCGCCGCGGGGGCTCCACCGGCGGACCGCCCTGCTCCGTCCAGCGAAGGCTCAGGCGCCTGGCCTCCGCCGTCTCGTCGAACGTCCAGTCGATGGAGACCTCGCCGCCGGTGTTGGACAAGGCGCCGTACTTCACCGCGTTGGTGGCCAGCTCGTGCAGGGCCATCGAGAGCGCCAGGGCCACCCGGGGCGGCAGGCGGACTTCGGGTCCCCGTATGTGAATGCGGTCCTCGCGGCGGTCATAGTAGGCGGCCAGGGCCTCGCCGACGATTTCGCTCAGCTCTGCGCATTCCCAGTTCTCCCGCGTGAGCACGTCATGGGCGCGCGACAGCGCGATCAGCCGGTCCTCCAGCGCTTCGCGCGCCTCCTCGGGCGTCGCCGCCGTGCGCAGCGTCTGGGTGGCGATCGACTGCACCGTCGCGAGCGTGTTCTTCACCCGGTGGTTCAGCTCATTGATCAGGATCTGCTGGTTTTCCGCCGCCCGCCGTTGTTCGGTGCGGTCGCGCAGGATCTTCAGAAAGCCGATCGCGTCGCCGCCCTGGTTCCGGAGCGGCATCATCAGGCCGTTGGCCCAAAACCGCGAACCATCCTTGCGCAGGTGCCAGCGCTCGGCCTCGGCGCGGCCCTTTTGCAGCGCCGTGGCCATTTCCTGCTGCGGCATGCCGGCGGCCCGGTCTTCGCGCGACCAGATCGTCGGGGCCGGTCCGCCGATGATCTCGTCGGCCTGCCAGCCAAGAATATTCGCCGCGCCTGAGTTCCAGATCGTCACCTGCCCCTCGAAGTCCGTGGAGAGAATGGCGAAGTCGGTCGCGCTCTCCAGGATCAGGCGATAGCGTTCGTCCATCTCCCGGCGCGCGTCTTCCACGGCCAGGCGCGAGCGCGCGTCGCCGATTTCCTGCGCATGAGCGTGAGCGTGGGTCAGGTCGGTGATCACGCCGCACATCACCGGGCCGGCGTCGGTGGCCAAGGCGCCGAGCGACAATCGTGCGGGAAAGCTCGCGCCGCCAGGCTTGCGGAGCGAAATCTCCGAGGTGCCGCCGTGCAAGAGCAGGCTTTCGAAGGCCGCCCTGTCACCGTCGCTCACGAAGCGCTTGAAGCGCTGGCCGAGCACGCGTTCGGCAGGCAGGTCCAGCAGCGCGGCCAGCGCGGCGTTGGCGTAGAGCACGACGGCGTCGGCGCTCAGCATCACCGCGCCCTCGGCCATCTGCTCGATCAGCAGGCGATAGGACCGGTCGGCATTCTCCAGGGTGTAGATCCGCCGCGCGTCCGGCGCGCCGACGACCACGGCGTCGACCTCGCCGTTGCGGATGGCGTCGAGCGTCTCGCGCGCCTCGACAAGCTGGGCTTCCAGCTCGCGGATGCGCCGCCTGGAGGTCGCGTCCGGCGAAATATCGGCCGCCACGGCGCTATTCGGCATCGGCTTCGCCGCACCCGGCCGCCGCGGATCGCGGCTCGATATCGAGGCTCTTGAGAACGCGCGCGTTGTCCGAGAGGTCGCCGATGACGCGCCGCACCGGGTCCGGGGAGAGCTTCACCAGCGTCGGGGCGGCGATGATCTGATGCTCCGAAGCCGCCTGCGGCTGCTGGTAGATGTCGATCACCTGCAGATCGAAGAGCTCGGTCGGTTGGCTCGCGAGGATCTGCTGCAGGTTGGCGATGGCCCGCAGGGACCTGGGCGTCGTGCCGGTGATGTAGAGGCGAAGGACGTACTTGGGTCCGGCCTCGAGGTCGGGGGCCTCGCTCATGATCCGCGGCTTCTGAGCTCGAGGCCGATCAGCACCTTTTCGGTGTCGGCCAGACTGCCGATGATCCGCTTGATCGGCGCGGGCAGCCGCCGGACCAGGGTGGGCACGGCGACGATCTCGTCCTTGGCCGCCAGCTCAGGGCTCTTCACCAGGTCGATCACCTCGATCGAATGGCTGCCCGGCAGGTGGGCCTCGCACAGCTTGCGCAGGTTGGCGATGGCGGCCAGGGACTTGGGCGTCTCGCCCGCCACATAGAGCGTGAGGCAATAGAAGTCGTCCCGGCGCCCTGCCATGTCGTTGGCCGGCTTGGGGACGAGGCGAAGCTTGGCGCCCGTGGGGCTGGGGTGCTTGTCCATCAGGCGGCCCCGCGGCGCGCCGCGATGGTCATCCGGCCGCCTTCCAGCTCGGCCTCCTCGGCCTCGGCCTGGCGGGCCGAGGCTTCCAGCTCCTCCGCCTCGACCTCGAGGGCGGTGCGCATGTCGAGGATCTGCCTTTCGGCCGCCGCCTGCCGGGAATCGAACTCCCGCCGCCGCCGCGCCGCGGCCTGCTGGCGTTGCAGGATGGCGGCCTTTTCGCTGGCCTCCTGCGACAGCCGCGCGCTGCCCGTGAGCACGCCTTCCGCACCGATGTAGGGATCGACCAGCTCGACGCCGCGGTCGGTCAGCAGGTATTCGCGGATCTGGTTGGAGTGGCTCATGCCACGCGACTTCAGCAGATAGAGACCGCGGTTCCGCTCGCCGTTGGCCTCGATGTCGTGCAGCCCGATCCAGGTGTCCATCAGCGACGACAACCGGGTCACGGTCAGGTCGAGCTCGAGGGAGCCCACCAGGTTGGTGAACAGCGCCGTGATTCCGCGCACCTTGAGGAGGTCGACCAGCCGCAGCAGCGTGGAGTCGACCTCGCTGGCCGAGCCGCGGAACGCCGAGATCGGGTCGACCACGACGATGGTCGGCTTGAAGCGGTCGATCTCGCGCATCATCAGCACGAGATGCATCTCCAGGCCGAACAGGCTCGGTCGCGCGGACTCGAAGCGCAGCATCCCGCTCTCGACGTGGCGGGCCAGGTCGATGCCGACCGAGCGCAGGTTGCGCAGGATCTGCGAGGGGGCTTCCTCGAAGGAGAAGAAGATCGACCGTTCGCCGCGCTCGCAGGCCGCGTCGATGAAGTGCGCGCTCAGAATGGTCTTGCCGGTCCCCGACGAGCCGCTCATCAGCACGCTGGAGCCGGCGTAGTAGCCGCCCTCCCCGAGCATGGCGTCAATCCCGAGGACGCCGCTGGGGACGACGGCGTCGGAGATCGAGTGCTCGAGGCCCGCCGAGGTGATCGGCAGCACGCTTATGCCGCCCTGGTCGATCAGGAAGGGGTACTCGTTGGTGCCGTGAGCGGAGCCGCGGTACTTGATCACCCGCAGCCGGCGTGTGGTGATCTGCTCCTCCACGCGGTTGTCGAGCCCGATCACGCAGTCGGAGACATATTCCTCCATCCCGCTGCGGGTGAGCTGTCCCTCGCGACCGCGCTCGGCGGTGATGATCGCGGTGACCCCGCGCGCCTTCAGCCAGCTGAACAGCCGGCGCAGCTCCGCGCGCACCGCCGGTCCGTCGCCGAGGCCCGCGAACAGCGCCTCCAGGGTGTCGAGCACAACCCGCTTCGCGCCGACCTGGTCGATCGCGTAGCCGAGCCGGACGAACAGGCCCTCCAGGTCGTATTCACCGCTTTCCTCGATCTCGCTGCGTTCGATGCGCACGTAGTCAATGGCGAGCTTCTTCTGCGCGACCAAGGCGGCCAGATCGTAACCCAACGACGCCACGTTGGTCGTCAGGTCGTCGCCCCGTTCCTCGAAGCTCATCAGGACGCCCGGCTCATCGAAGCGTGTCGCCCCGTTGACCAGGAAGGTGAGGCCAAACAGCGTCTTGCCACAGCC
>JAQGIJ010000477.1 GCA_028291285.1 Phenylobacterium sp.
GGCAGATGCAGGCGGACGGCGCGGGGGCCGGCCGGCCCGCTCCGCACGGCCAGCAGCTGGACGCCCACGGCGGTCAGGCTGAGGGCGGCGGCGGCGCCCGCCAGCGCCAGCAGGACGCCCGTCGCCAGGCTGGTCGTCCGCTGGCGGCGGGCGGCGGCGGCAAGCGCGGCGTCCTGGCGGGAGACGTCAACGCGGACCTCGCCAATCAGCCGGTCGGTGCGGCCGCGACTTTGCGCCAACCCGGCGTCGAGTCTCTGGGTGAGCCGCGCCTCGCCTGCGGCCACCGTCGCGCCAAGCTGGTCCAACCGACCGCCGAGACCGGCGACGGCCTGGGCCGCAGCCACCTCGCTTCGCTCCAGCTGCGCCGAAAGCCGCTCCACCGCCTGGGCCATCTCGCCTTGCAGGGCCCGCATCGCCGCGGCCTGGCCCGCCTCCGCCGCCTGCAGGCGGCGAGCCACCATCTGCTCGAGAGCCTGCAGCTCGGCGCGAGCGGCGGCGAGCTCGGCGTCGGTCCGCCGCTCCGCACGGTCCAGCCGCGCGTCCAGCGCCTGACCGAGGCGAGCCACCTCCCGCGCCAGGCGCGCCACGGCCTCCAGCGTCCGGCGTTCGGACTGGTCCGCCACCGCGGCGAGACGGTCGAAGCGCGGATCGGGCGCGGCGTCGTTCGCCGGCGCGAAGGCGCGCGCGGATGCAGGCTTGCGCCCGCCAGGCTCCGATTGCGGCGGCGTCGCGCGGTTCAACGGCATCGGGGTCTCCACGCGGCCGCTGCGTCGGGCGAAGGATGATCGGTAAGCCCGGTCGACCACAATTCAGACGCGACTAGACCGGCGCTATACCTGAGATGACAGATTGCCGCAGCTACTCAATTTGGTGATGACTTATCGGCGCCAAGCTTGACCAGGGCCGGCGTGGTCGCCTGTCCAAAAATAGATCAGCCCATCCGACCCAGCATTCCCCCTCCGATTATTAATATTCGCAAACCGCTATCGGAGATGCACACGTACTCCCTCGGCGAGGGTGCGATTAGCAATCACGAATAGACCTTTGAAAACCTGGCATGACCCGCGCAAACACCTCCTACAGTGGCCGACGAGTGGATGAACGCCTCTCGATTGGCCGCTATAGAGTAGATTGATTATCCCGTTGTTCACCGTCTTGACGAGCTGTGTAATCAGGCTCTACAGGGGCTGAACAAGTGGCGGTCCGGGTCTAGACTTGAATCCGATAGTTCGCTCTAGGCGCACTCAAGGGTTTAGTTCTGTAACCTCAAGTCGAAATCCGGATATAACAACCTTGCCGCGCATCAAAACACTATAAATCAACTTGGGGCTACAAACATGAACTTCCGCAACCTCTTCATCGGCGCCGCCACCGCTGGCGTTCTGATCGCGACCGCCGCCAGCGCGCAGGCGACCCAGCAGTCCGCCTCGGCGAACGCCTCGGCGACCATCGTGACGCCCGCGTCCATGGCCTCGACCCAGGACCTCGCGTTCGGCACGGTCGCCAAGCCGACCAATGGCTCCAACACCGTGACCGTGACCGCGGCGGCGGGCTCGAGCGCTTCGCCGACGATCGGCGGGCTCGGCAACGCGTACATCGCCACGGCCGGCCAGGCGCACGCGGCCATCTTCCACCTCGCCGGGACCGCCAACACGGCCTACGCCTTCGGCACGCCGTCGCTGACCTTCGGCGCGACCGCGGACGCCTCGCTGTCGCCGACCGTCGTGCTGCCGGCCACCGGCAACCTGAACGCCTCCGGCACCGCCGACGTCCCGGTGGGCGGCACCATCACCATCGGCTCGAGCACGGCGGCCACCACCTACACCGGCACCCTGACGCTGATCGCCAACTTCCAGTAACCCGCCTGGGGCCGAGCGCCGCTCCCGCGGCGTCCGGCCCCGAGCCTTTTGCGGCCGAGCCATGAAACGCGCCTTCGTCGCCGCAAGCCTTGTCGGCTTGATCTTCTCGCCCGGGCGTTCGCTCGGAGCGGCGTGGCAGGCCCCGGCCGCGGCCAGCGCCAATATCGTGGAGGGCGGCGGGATCCAGGTGCTCACGCCGCTCACCCTTCCCACGGTCCAGATTCCGAACGCCGCCCAGGGCTCGACCGGCGCGACCCCGGGCGAACTCACCGGCAACGCGAGGTTAACCATTCACGGCCAAGCTGGTGATGTGTTGTCGATGGCGGTGCCAGACAAGCTGACGCTGGTGCGCACCGGGGGCGACGAGGCCCTGACGTTGGACAACAGCGCCGCCTACGGCCTGGTCGGCCGGGGCGTGTTGATGGGCGGCGAACTTATCAACGGCAACGCCATGAGCGTGGACATCGGCAGCAAGCTTTCGCTCGCCTCCGTCGATCATCTTGTGCCTGGGCCCTACGAGGGTCTGTTCGTCGTCGTGGTGCAATACAATTGAACCAGATCAAGATCACCCTCCTGGCCGGGCTCCTCGGCGGCCTCAGCGCCGCGCCGGCGCTGGCCCAGCCTGCGCCCGCGCCGCCCGCGACGGCGACGGTGATAGCCCCGGTCGGCACGGTGAACGCCAACATCAACATCACACCGAAGCGGGTGACCTTCGACGCCAGCCGGCGCACCGCCTCGGTTTATCTGTTCAACCAGGGTGACGCGCCGACGACGGTGGACGTCACCCTGGTGGACCGCGTCATGCTGGCGGACGGCCTGATCATGGCGGTGGAGGACGCGCAGAAGACCCCTGAGCGCAAGGCGTACGTCGACAAGCTGAAGTCGGCGCAGGCGATGGTGCAGATCTCGCCGCGACGCGTCACCCTCGCGCCCGGCAAGGGCCAGACCGTGCGGCTGCGGGTGGGCAATGTTCCCGACACCGGCGCCGCCGCCGAATACCGCACCCACCTGACCATCACCAACGTCCCGGCGCGGGACACCGGGGTCACCGCCCAGGCCGTGGCCGCCGGCGCCGGGGCGAACGGCAACCAGCTGAGCTTCCACGTCACCACCGTGTTCGGCCTGAGCATTCCGCTGATCATCCGCACCGGCGCGCCGGACGTGCGCGCCGGCCTCGAGAACGCCCATATGGAGACCGACCAGATCTCCGCCGACGGCCACGCGCCGCCGAAGCCGACGCCGGTGCTGGTGGTCGACCTCGTCCGCCACGGCGCCAGCTCCGTCTACGGCGCGATCCAGCTGGCGCCGGCCGGGGCCAAGCGCGCCGAGCCGCTGGCGCTCGCGCGCGGCGTTGCGGTCTACCCGGAAACCGACCGGCGCACGGTGCGCATCCCCCTGAGCCGGGCGCCCAAGGCCGGGGAGAAGCTCGAAGTCACCTTCACCGACGACGACACGTCACCTGGGAAGGTAATTGCGAAGTCCGACCTCTAGATGGCTTCCCTGTCTGGCGTCGGCCGCGCTCGTCGTTTCTTCGCACGCCCGCGTCGCAGCTGCGGAAACCCGGCCGCCTAGCCCTGCGGCAGAGGCGCCTGCGTCGGCGCACGCCCTCACGCCGACGGCGATCGATCCTGCCAACCTGCTGCTGTTCGGCGTCGACCTCGACGAGGTGACGATCACCGATGGCCTGGGCGCCTATGGCCAGGCCGAGGACCCGCTGCTGCCGGTGGGCGAGCTCACCCGCCTGCTGCAGATGGACGTCGACGTCTTCCCGACGGACCGGCGGATCGTCGGCCGGCTCGGCCAGGCGCGCCGCTCGCTGCTGGTCGACCTGCGCACCGCGGTCGCCCGGGTGGGCGCCCAGGAGATCTCGCTGAAGGACGAGGACGTCGCGATCACGCCAACCGAGATCTACCTGCGCGCCTCGGCGATGCAGCGGCTGCTCCCGCTGAAGATCGAGGTCCATCCGGACACGCTGGAGATCAAGCTCGGCGCGACGGAGCTGCTGCCAATCCAGGCGCGCCTGCAGCGGCTGTCGGAGCGGCCCGCCTCGGGGGGCGCGCCCGAGGAGCCGCCGCTCAGGGCGCTGACGCCCTACCGGCTGTTCAGCCCACCGTCGGCCGACGTGATCCTCGGCCTCGGCGCCCGCTCCCCCGGGCCGGCCTTCCCGCGGCGCTACGACATCCGGCTCGCCGGCGACCTGCTCTATGCCGACCTGCAGGCCTACCTCGCCTCCGACGAGCGGGGCCAGCCGGCGTCAGGGCGCTTCCTGCTGCAACGCCGCTCGACGGAGGGCCGGCTGCTCGGGCCGCTGCACGCCACCGAGATCAACCTCGGCGACACCTACGCGCCCGGGCTGGCGGTGGGGCCGCGCAGCGCCGACGGCCGGGGGATCATGCTGAGCACCGCGCCGCTGGAGCAGTCGAGCGTCTTCAACCGGATTGACCTGCGCGGGGAGCTGCCGACGGGCTACGACGTCGAGCTCTACATCAACGACGTCCTGCGCGGCGGGCAGAACACGCCGAACAACGGCCGCTACGAGTTCCTCAACATTCCCCTGTCGCCGGGCGTCAACGTCATCCGCACGGTGGTCTACGGGCCGCGGGGCGACCGGACCGAGGAGACCCGGATCATCAATGTGGGCGGCGGGCTGCTGCACCGCGGCCAGGCGGACCTGGAGCTGGGCATCGTCGACCAGGACGTGCCGCTGATCAACTTCAGCAGCGGCCAGGAGACCAGCCTGGACCCGGGCGTCCAGGCCGGCGGCCTGCGCGCGGTGGGATCGCTGAGCTACGGCCTGACCAACGCGCTGACGGTCCAGGCGGGGGCCGCGCTGACGCCGCACATGACCAGCGCCGGCAGCCAGGATCCCCGCGCCACCCATCCCACGGCGGTCTACACCGTGGGCGCGCGCACGCCGCTCGGGCCGTTCTCCACCCAACTCGACCTCGCCGGCGACAACCACGGCGGGCGCGCGGCGGTCATGAGCCTGGCCGCCGGCGGCCGGGGGATCTCCGGCTCGGTGCGGCATGCGGAGTACCAGGGTGGCTTCATCGACGAGAACAACATCGGCGCGGACGCGGCGCTGACCCTGCAGCGGCGGACCGAGCTGCAGACCGACGCCAACATCCCGATCCGCGGGGCCATCCTGCCGGTCTCGCTGAGAGTGGTGCGCAACGGCTATGTCGGCGGCGGCGCCGACTGGGAGGCCGCGGTCCGGGCGTCCTCCAGCCTGGGCTCGGTGCTGTACTCGGCGGGCCTGCAGTACGATCGGCAGGCATACCGGCCGGCGGCCCCGGTGGACAAGCTCACCGGCTATCTGAGCGCCTCGACGTTCCGCAGCTTCAACTGGCAGATCCGCGCGTCGCTGGACTTCGACCTCGCGCCCGACCTCCAGGCGCGCACGCTCAGCGTCACCGCCAACCGGCCGCTGTCGGACAACTGGTCCCTGCAGGTCGCGGTGGGCGAGCCGCTCGATGCGCCGACGGGCACGAACCTGGCGGTCTCGAGCATCTACCACAGCCGCTACGGCGACCTGGCGCTGACCGCTTCCTACGACAACGCCGCGAAGAGCTGGGTGGCGGGCGCGCAGCTGAACTTCGGCCTGGGTTACAATCCCGACCGCAGCGGCTACCAGCTCACCGCCACCGGGCCGGGCTCCGGCGGCTCGGCCGTGGTCGACGCCTATTACGACGACAACGGCAACGGCGTGCGCGACCCGGGCGAACGGCCCGCGCCCGGCGTGCAGGTCGAGGGCGCCGCCAAGAAGGTCGCCACCGACAAGGACGGCCGCGCCTATGTCACCGGACTGGGCTCGACGCCGACCGCGCGGCTGTCGGTGAACCTGGACGCGCTGCAGGACAGCGCCTTCACCAGCCCGGCCAGCACGCTGGAGACCTCGCCCCGGCCCGGCTCGGTGGCGCGGTTCAACTATCCGATCCGGCCCACCGGCGGGGTGAACGTCATCATCGAGCTCGCCCGCGACGACGGAAAGCGCGTCGGCCTCTCGTCGGTGAAGGTGGCGCTCGTGCCGGAGCACGGCGCGAGCCTCGAGCAGACCACTGAGTTCGACGGCTCGGCGGTGTTCGACCAGGCGCCGCTGGGCGCCTATCGCGTCGAGCTGGACCCCACCCAGGCCAAGCAGCTGCGCATGCACCTGGTGACCTTGCCCAGCGTGCTCATCAAGGGCGGCGACGGCTTCACGCCCGACGTGCGGGCGGAGGTCCGGTTCGACCCGGCCGACCAGGCGTCGGGGCAAGGCGGCTAGGATGGGCGAAAGACAATTGCGCGTAGAGGCCGGCTGATCATGGCGACACCCCCGCTGAAATTGAGTTCATCCATGCGCGTCCGCCCCTTTCGACTTCAACCTATACTTGCATGTATCGGTTTTCTCGTCGGATCGTCTGTGGCGGACGCGGCCCGGGCCGATACTTATTCGCTCTCCATCAGCAATGCGATGGACCTGGGCCAGGTCACCGCCGCGGCGAGCGGAACCACGACCTTCCGCGTCAGCCCGCAGAGCGGCCAGGTGAACCTGCTCAGCGGCGCCGGCCACCGGCTGGGCACGGGGCTGGTCCGCGTCACCGTCACCGTCCGCTGCGCCAACGACAACAACAAGCTCGACAACGGCGACCACGACCAAGGGGGCGGGAACAACAAGCTCGACTGCAATGCCAACAAGGTGGGTGTGATCGTCGGCCCGGTCGGCCTGACCACGGGACGCGCCCTGCCGCTCAGCGCCTTCGCGGTCTCGATGAGCTCGGCCAGCCTGGCGGGCGCCGTGACCACCGGGGCGTTCACCAGCTTCCTGCTCAACCCGATCGGCAACGACCAGAGCCGGACCTTCTATGTGGGCGCGGACTTTCCCGTGGCCGGCGACGAGTCCGGCAAGGCCAGCGGGACGGGGCTGGCGCCGTTCTTCGTCAACCTGACCGACGCCAGCGGCGACCTGATCACCTACACCCTGGGCGTGGGCTCGATCACCGCCTATCGCGCGCTGACCATCGCCAAGTCCGCCGACCTGCGCTTCGGCGCGGTGATCCGCCCGGCGTCGGGCTCGGGCGCGGTGAGCATCGATCCGGCGAGCGACGCGCGCACCACCTCCGGCGGCGTCGCAGGCCTGCCCGGCCAGGCCTATGGGGCGGCGAGCTTCACCATCACCGGCGAAGGCGGGCAGGCCTTCTCCGTCTCGGTCCCCTCGACCATCCAGCTCGCCGGGCCGACCAACCTGAACGTCCACACCACCACAAACCTGCCGACGACGCCCATGCTGGGCGGGGCGGCGGGCTCCGCCGGGAGCTTCACCCTGAAGGTGGGCGGCTCCATCCCGGTGGCCAGCGGCGCGCTGGTCGGCGCCTACAGCGGCGTCTGGACCGCGACGGTGGACTACAACTAAGGCCTGCGCGGCGCTGGCTGTGGCGCTATCATGCCGCCGTTCCTCGGAGGATCGTCATGAAACGCATCGTCGCCGGCGCCATCGCCGCGGGCCTGATCGCCGCCGCGCCGGCCTGGGCCGACCTGAAGCCCGGCGCCAAGGCCCCCGACTTCTCCGCCCCGGCCTATCTCGGCGGCAAGCCGTTCACCTACCACCTGCGCGACGCGCTGAAGACCGGCCCGGTGGTGGTCTACTTCTTCCCCTCGGCGCACACCAAGGGCTGCAACCTGGAAGCCCACCTGTTCTCCGAGTCCATCGACCAATTCAAGGCGCAGAAGGCCAGCGTGATCGGCGTCACCGCCGGCAAGGTCGGCGAGCTGGCCGACTTCTCCAAGGAGACGGAGCACTGCGGCGGCAAGTTCCCGGTGGCCGCCGACCCGGGCGCGAAGATCGCCAAGAACTACGACGCGCCGCTGAAGATGGCCGGCATGACCGTGCCGATGGACCTCTCGGCGCGCACCTCGTACGTGGTCGCGCCGAACGGCGAGGTGGTGTTCGCCTATTCCAACCTGGACGCCTCCGACCACGTCAGCCAGACCCTGTCGGCGGTGAAGGCCTGGCGGGCCAAGCACCCGTAGGGGTCGGGGCAGCGTCCTTCTCCCCCTGCGGGAGAAGGTGTCAGCCGCAGGCTGACGGTTGAGGGGTCGCGCTCCGCTCGCCGTGTTTTTTCAGAGACTTGCCGGATAGGGCTTTCGACCCCTCATCCGACCCGCTTGCGCGGGCCACCTTCTCCCGCAGGGGGAGAAGGGTCGCGCAGGACGGGGGACGGCGCGGCAAAGCCCTTGCTCCGACAGGCGTTTTCGCCTATTTGCCCGCCTCTTCATCGGAAGGCGGTCTCAGGCGGAACGCGAATGGGTCGGGACACTCCCGGCCGCCGCGCTGAGATCCATCGTATCCGGCGGACCTTCCGCCACCGGACGCGCCGCGTTCCACAAAGGAAGAAGGAAAACATGTCGCTCTACGAACACGTGGTCATCTCGCGGCAGGATATCTCGCCGCAACAGGCCGAAGCGCTCAACGACCAGCTCAAGACCCTCATCGAACAAGGCGGCGGCTCCGTCGCCAAGATCGAGTACTGGGGCCTGCGCAACCTGACCTACCGGATCAAGAAGAACCGCAAGGGTCACTACTCCCTGCTCGCCATCGACGCCCCCGCCGAGGCGGTGAAGGAGATGGAGCGCCAGCTGTCGATCAACGAAGACGTGCTGCGCTACCTGACCGTCCGCGTCGAGGAGCTCGACCTGGAGCTCTCCCCCATCCTCGCCCGCCGCGATCGCGACCGCAGCGACCGGCCCGATCGTCCGGACCGGCCCGACCGCCCCGACCGGCCCGATCGTCCGCGCGACGAACCCGCGTTTCTAGCTTAAGAAAGGGAGGATCGATCCATGACCGACGAAACCTCCATCGCGCCGGCCGCCGCGCCGGGCGCCTCCGGGGGCGCGCGCCGTCCCTTCTTCCGCCGCCGCAAGGTCTGCCCGTTCTCCGGCGCCAACGCGCCGAAGATCGACTACCAGGACGTCAAGCTGCTGCAGCGCTACGTCTCCGAGCGCGGCAAGATCGTGCCGTCGCGGATCACCGCGGTGTCGTCCAAGAAGCAGCGTGAGCTCGCCAAGGCGATCAAGCGCGCCCGCTTCCTGGCCCTGCTCCCCTACGTCGTGAAGTAGGGGGCCGCAGTCATGAAAGTCATTCTGCTCGAACGGCTCGAGGGCTGGGGCGGCCTGGGCGACGTGGTCACCGTCAAGGACGGCTTCGCCCGCAACTTCCTGCTGCCGCGCCAGAAGGCGCTGCGCGCCAACTCGGGCAACCTGAAGGTCTTCGAGGCCCAGCGCGTCGAGATCGAAGGGCGCAACGCCAAGACCAAGGAAGCGGCCAGCCGCGCCGGCGAGAAGCTGGACGGAACCAGCTACATCCTGATCCGCCAGGCGGGCGAGAGCGGCCAGCTCTACGGCTCGGTCTCCGGACGCGACGTGGCCGACGCGGTCAACGCCGAGGGCGGCAAGGTGGAGCGCTCCATCGTGGTGCTCGACAAGCCGATCAAGACGCTCGGCGTGCACGAGGTGAAGATCCGCCTGCACCCGGAAGTGACGGTCAGCGTCAGCATCAACGTCGCCCGCAGCCAGGACGAAGCCGAGCGCCAGGCGCGCGGCGAGAACGTCATCAACGCCCAGTTCGAAGAGAGTCGGATCGCCTCCGAAGAGGCCGCCGCCGACCTGCTCGAAGGCGGCGCCGGCCAGATGGAAGGCGACTACGCCCGGTCCTAAGCCGGACGATCAGGTTCGCGAAGATCAGCGGCGCGGGAGCCATCCCGCGCCGCTTTTCTGTGGGGCTCCCGCTAACGCTCGTCCCAGAGGCGGCGCAGGACGGCGGGGGTGAGGCCGGGGAGGTCTTCGGAGATCAGGCCGGGGCCGTGCAGCTCGGCGGCTTCGCCGTGTATCCAGGCCCCGGCGCAGGCGGCCTCGAAGCTCTCCATGCCTTGCGCGACCAGGCCGCCGATGAAGCCCGCCAGCACGTCGCCGGAGCCGGCGGTGGCGAGCCAGGGCGTGCCGTTGACGTTGACGGCGGCGCGCCCGTCGGGGGCGGCGACGACGGTGTCGGGGCCCTTCAGGAGGACCACGGCGCCGGCGCGCTCGGCGGCTCTGCGGGCCGCGGTGATGCGCTCCGGGGCGCTCGCCAGCAGGCCCTTGAACAGGCGCTCGAACTCGCCGGCGTGCGGGGTCAGCACGTCGTCGCGGTCGAGCACCGAGAACAGCTCCTCCGGATCGTTGCGGAAGACGCTGATGGCGTCGGCGTCGATGACCAGGGCCGCGCCGGTGCGCGCCAGCGCCAGCACGTTGAGCAGGGTGGTCTCCGAGACCCCGGCGGCGGGGCCGATCACGGCGGCGTCGACGTTCGCGGCGCCGGCCTCCAGTTCGAGGTCGGTGTCGAAGCTGCGCAGCATGATCGCCTCGAGGTGGGCGGCGTTGGCGGCCAGCGCCTCGCGCGGCGAGAAGAGCGTCACCAGGCCCGCGCCGATGCGAAGCGCGCCGCGGGCGGCGAGCCGGGCCGCCCCGGTGCTCCAGGCGTCGCCGCTGACCACCATCAGCCGGCCGCGGGCGTGCTTGTGGGTGCCGGCTGCGGGCCAGGGGAAGCGCGGCAGCCACAGCTCCGGCCCGTTCTCGACCAGGCGGGACGCGGTCGCGCCCAGGCCGATGTCGGCCACGACCACCTCGCCGCAGCGGCCGCGGCCGGGCTCCAGCACATGGGCCGGCTTCTTGGCGTGGAAGGTGACGGTGAGGCCGGCGCAGACGCTGGGGCCCA
>JAQGIJ010000526.1 GCA_028291285.1 Phenylobacterium sp.
CTGCAGGGTCTCGTCGCGGACGTAGAGGGTGACGAGGTCGTCGCGCTCGGCGCTGTGGCGCAGCACCTTGGCGCCCTGCGCGCCGTAGTGGTCGAGGTAGCGCTTCACCGCAGGTCCCGCGCCGATCGGGGCTACGTCGAGGCCGCCGCCGACCAGGGCGTTGATGTAGACGTCGGCCGAGGTGCTGGGCAGCTCGACGAGCGTCACGTCCCTGGGCGTGAGGCCCTGGGATTGCAGGGTGCGGATGACGATCTCGCCCTGCACCTGGCCCGGGCTGTAGGCGATGCGCTTGCCGCGCAGGTCGGCCAGCGAATTGACGTGCGCGCCGGGCGCCACGGCCAGCACGAACAACGGGTGGTCCAGCGGCTCGGCGCGGAACTTCACCGCGATCATCTTCACCGGCATGCCCACCCAGACCGCATGGATCGGCGGGATGTTCGCGCCCGACCCCACGTCCAGCACCTTGGCGTGGAAGGCCTCGGTCACGCCCGGACCGCCGACGATCTCGGCCCACTGCACCTGGAAGGGCAGCTCCTTGATCCAGCCGGTGAGCTTCAGCACCTGCTCGGTCTGCGGATCGCCGATGACCAGCCGGGTTCCCGGCGGGACCTCCGTCGGCAGCGGCGCATCGAGCGCCAGCTGCCCCGGGCCCGAGGCGAGGTGCGGCAGGCTCGGACGTGCGGCGGCATAGACCGACAGCCCGGCCGAGAGCCCGAGCAGGGCGAGTGCGATCAAGCCCACACGGCGGTTCGCCATGGTGATGCGCCTTTGTCTGAAGGAGAGGGTGCGGGCCCGCCGCCGAAGGGCAGAGAGGCGACGGGCCGCGCGGTCAGCGGCTCAACCGAGAACGTTGAACAACTCACCCTCGAGCGGCTGCGAACGGAAGCCATCGGGGCCTTCGGGGAGGTCTCCGGCCACGGTGATCCGGCGCACGACGCGCGGGAGGTCGAAATGGGCGTAGTCGATGGGGCCCGCGTGCGCGACGGCCTGGTTGTCCCAGACCACCAGCGACTTCGGCCGCCAGCGGAAGCGCGCCTGATACTCCGGCCGGGTGGCCTCGAAGTAGAGCAGGTCGAGCAGCGCCTGGCTCTCGCGCTCCTTCAGTCCCGGGATGTGGCTGGTCGTGCCCGGGTTGAGGAACAGCAGATTCTCGCCGGTCTCCGGGTGGATGCGCACCAGCGGGTGCAGAGCGACGAACGGCCCCGTCGAGCGGCCGTCGCGGCGCGGAATCCGCCCGCGCCCGCCGCCGTCGTAGTCGGAGGTCTGGTGCACCGCCTGCAGGCCGTCGATCAGCTCGCGGATCTTCGGCGACAGGCCTTCGTAAGCGGCGATGAGGTTTGCGAAGATGGTGTCGCCGCCATAGGGCGGGATCTGCACCCCGTAGAGGATGGAATAGCGGTTGGGATTGGCGACGAAGGTGATGTCGATGTGCCAGCCCTTGTAGTCGCGCGGGCGCTTCGCTCCGGGGCGCAGGTTGTCGTTCTCGCTGCGGCGCACCCGGTACTCGTCGACCTCGCGCTCCCAGATCTCCGGATGATCGTGCAGCCCTTCCGAGATCGGGTGGGCGGGGGTCAGCGGCCCGAAGGCCCGGCCGAACGCCTTCAGCTGGTCGTTGGAGAGCTCCTGGTCGCGGAAGAAGACCACCCGCCACCTGTGCAGGGCGGCCTGGATCTCGGCGGCGGTGGCCGCGTCCAGCGGCTTGCTCAGGTCGACGCCGGAGATCTCGGCGCCGATCACCGGCGTCACCGGCTCGATCGTCAGGCGGGAGGACTTGGCGGCGGGAGCCTCGCGGGGCTCGAGGTTGGCTAGGCTCATCGTGGTTTCCTTCGGGCGTCTGGGGCCGCCGGGTCGAAGCCGCTCCCGAGGATGTCGGCGGCGCCTGGCGAGGCCTAAATTCCTACAGAACGACTAGGGATTGTCAACGCGCGCTAGGTCTCATGAAGGATGCAGAAAAACTGAGCCAGGCCAGAGACGTTTTGCGAGCGCCGCCTGCGCACCGGGCGGAAGAGGCCCTCCGGCAAATCACCCCTGCCTGACACAACGCATAAAGGCGTTGGCCTGCGACGGGGCTCCGAGCGCGCAGAAAATCTAATAGATCACCGAGAAGGTCTGCCTTCAATTCCTACATAACAGATAGGAAATGAGCCGCGCTCCAAGCAGAGCCGAAACGAGGGGACCAAGGCTTGATCACTTCCGCATTCCGGGCGCGGCGCGCGCCACGCTCCAACCACTTCCGCGCCGCCCTCCTGGCCTCCATCGCAAGCGGCGTCATGAGCGGCGCCGCGCAGGCCCAGACTGCGCCCGCCGCCAAGGCGGCGTCGGCTGCGGATGCCGCGCAACCCGCCGCCTCCGCCGGCGGCGTGGTCGAAGCCTTGGCCAACGAGGTGATCGTCACCGCCCGCCGCACGCAGGAACGGGCCATCGACGTGCCGATCCCGCTCTCCGTCGTCTCCGGCGCGGCGCTGGAGAAGACCGGCGGCTACACCCTGACAGACCTGCAGAACCGCGTGCCAAACCTGACCGCCTTCAACACCAATCCGCGCAACTCCTCGGTGGGTATCCGCGGCATCGGCGTCTCCAGCGCCGCCGACGGGCTGGACACGTCGGTCGGGGTCTATGTGGACGGGGTCTATCTCGGGCGGCCGGGCATGTCGCTCACCGACATGATCGACGTCGACCAGGTGGAGGTGCTGCGCGGACCGCAGGGCACGCTGTTCGGCCGCAACTCCTCGGCCGGGGTGCTCAACATCACCACCCGCAAGCCAAGCTTCACCTTCGGCGGAAGCGCGGAGGCCTCGTTCGGCGACTATGGCTACCACCAGTACCGCGCGAGCGTGACCGGCCCGCTGATCGAGGGCCTGCTCGCCGGACGCCTGACCGCCTTCCGCACCGACCGGGACGGGGTGCTGGACAACCGCACCACCCACCTGCGCGGCAATTCCATCGGCCGCAGCGGGGTGCGCGGCCAGCTGCTGTTCACGCCGACGCCAAAGGTCACGGCGCGGCTGATCGCCGAGTACGCCGACGAGTCCGACACCTGCTGCGTATCGATCGTCAACCAGGTGTTCCAGCCCTCGCTCTCGGCGACCACGGCGCGCACCTTGACGGCCTTCAAGGCGCTCGGCTTCACGCCGACCGCCTCGCGCGACTTCACGCTGAACAACGCCCCGCAGGCGATGCGGACGGAGTCGAGGGCGGTGTCGGCCCAGGTGGACTGGGACCTGGACTTCGCGACCCTGACCTCGATCACCGCCTGGCGCTACTGGCACTTCGACCCCATCCAGGACAGCGACTCCACGCCGCTGGACATCATCCAGGTGAACGCGGCCAAGACCCGCGACGACCAGTGGACGCAGGAGCTTCGGCTGTCTTCGAAGCCGGGACGGTTGACCTGGCAGACGGGCATCTACCTGTTCCGCCAGTCGCTGAAGGACCACTATGTGCTGAACCAGTTCGGGACCGACGCCAGCGCCTTCTACACGGCCTACGTGCGGCTCTCGAACCCCAACGCCGCGGCGATCAACATCGCGCCGGGCTCGCAGTATATCGGCGACACGCGCGCGGTCAGCGAGAGCGCCGCGGTCTTCGGCCAGGCCAACTTCAAGGTCACCGACGACTTCGTGCTGACGGCGGGCCTGCGCTACACCCACGACAAGCGCCACGGGACCACCGTGACGTCGAACTACCTGACGCCCTATGCGGCCACGTCGATCCCGTTCAACTACGACGTGACGGTGAAGAATGGCAACTGGTCCTACCTGGGCAGCGCCACCTGGCACGTCACCCCGCACACCAACCTCTATGCGTCCTATTCGACGGGCTACAAGGCGGCCGGGTTGAACCTGAACGCGGCGGTGACGCCGGGCACCTCCATCGTGCTGGCGCCCGAGCACGTGAAGGACGCCGAGCTCGGGGTGAAGCAGACGCTATTCGGCGGGCGCGTCTCGCTCGACGCCAACCTCTACTGGACGAAGCTGACCGGCCTGCAGACCAACATCACGCCGACCAACGGGGCCAAGGCCTATCTCGCCAACGTCGGCGACATCCGCGCCCGCGGGGCGGAGTTCGACGCCGACTGGCAGATCACCGAGCGTTTCGACGTCTCGGCGACCGGCTCGTACAACGACGCTACCTACACGGCCTATCACAATGCGCCGTGCCCGGTCGGCGTGGCCGCGCCCTGCGACCTGACCGGCGAGCCGGTCTATCAGGCGCCGCGGTGGGTGGCGAACGCCAACGCCCGCTACGAGTTCGAGCCCGTCGGCAACGACATTCGCCCCTATTTGCAGGCGCAGTACGCCTTCCGCTCCAGCGTGTTCGGCAGCGTCGACGACGCGGCCTATTCGCGGATCAAGGGCTACTACGTCGTCAACCTGCGCGCCGGCGCCCACTTCGGCCAACGCTACGAGGCGGCCATCTGGGTGAACAACGCCTTCGACAAGGTCTACCTTACCACCCTGGGCTCGACCTCCATCCCGGGCGCCGGCGCCTGGGGGACCATCGGGCAGCTGGGAACCCCTCGCACCTGGGGCGTGACGCTCCGCGCCGACTTCTGAACCTGAACCCTCACCAAGGAGACACGCAAATGACCACCCAAACCGTATCCGTGGGCCCGCTGCGGGTCAGCCGCCAGGGCTTCGGCGCCATGGGGCTCAGCCATTCGTACGGCCGGGCCGACGAGGCGGAATCCCTGCGCACCCTGGACCGCGCCATCGAGCTGGGGATCAACTTCCTCGACACCGCCGACGTCTACGGCCTC
The DNA here is from genome assembly GCA_028291285.1 of Phenylobacterium sp. The sequence goes on from JAQGIJ010000526.1 coordinate 4,760, forward strand.
GGCCATAACGAAGAGCTGCTCGCCCGGTCGATCAAGGGCCGCCGCGACCGCCTGGTGATCGCCACCAAGTTCGGCAACCGTCTCGACCGGGAGAAGGGCGGCCGCGCCCAGGACGGCCGGCCCGAGTACGCGCGCGAGGCGCTGGAGGCCAGCCTGCGCCGCCTGCAGGTGGACGAGGTCGACCTCTATTATCTGCACCGCCTCGACCCGCAGACCCCGATCGAGGACACGGTCGGCGAGCTCTCCCGCCTGCAGCAGGAGGGCAAGATCCGCGCGATCGGCCTCTCCGAGGTGGACGCCGGCATCCTGCGCCGCGCCCAGGCGGTGGCGCCGATCGCCGCCCTGCAGAGCGAGTACTCGCTGTGGACGCGCGAGGTGGAGGCCGAGATCCTGCCGACGGCGCGGGAGCTGGGTGTGGCCTTCGTGGCCTACAGCCCGCTCGGCCGCGGCTTCCTGGCCGGCGCCGAGCCCACCGAGGCGAACGACCGTCGCCACCAGCATCCGCGTTTCCAGCCGGAGGCGGTGGCCGCCAACAGCCAGCGCCGCGCCGTGGCCGAGCGGATCGCCGAGCGCCTGGGCGTCAGCACGGCCCAGGTGGCGCTCGCCTGGGTGCTGTCGAAGGGCGTCGTGCCGATCCCCGGCACCCGGCACGTGCAGCACCTGGAGGCCAATTGGGCGGCCAACGACATCGTCCTCGACGCGGGCGCGGTGGGCGAGCTGGAGGCGGCCTTCCCGCCGGGCTCGACGGTGGGCGCGCGCTATCCGGCGGGCTCGTCGGCCGTGCCGGGCCTGGCCAGCGCCGGCTGAAGCCCCGCTCGGGGGGCCTGCAGGATTTCTGGTTTTCAAAGGCGACCTGGTGAGTAGGAATTGGTATTTCCGATCAGGAGGCGCGCCATGACCCTGACTCTCGCGCGGCGGTCGCCGCTGGGCTCTCCGCTGCAGGCCTTCCGCCTTCCCGAGCCGCTTACCGGGCGGCTGCTCGGTCCGGAGGACTTCCCTGCGGCCCGCGCGGTGCTCGTGGCCTTCCTCTCCAACCTCTGCCCTGAGGTGCGCCATCTCGCCGGCGCGCTGGCCGGGCTGGCGCGGGACCACGAGCCGGCGGGCCTGCAGGTGCTGGCGATCAATCCCTTCGACGGCGACGCCGATCGGGAGGAGGCCCCTGCGGTCGTGGCTGCCGAAGCGCTGAAGCGAGGCTACGTCTTCCCCTACCTCATCGACCAGACGCGGGCGGTGGTCAGGGCTTTCGGGGCGGGCTGCACGCCGGACTTCTTCCTGTTCGACGAGACGCGTGCGCTCTTCTACCACGGTCGCTTCGACGAGACCCGCTTCGGCGGCGGGGCCCCGGCGCACGGCCGCGACCTCAGGGGGGCGATCGCGCGGGCGCTGGCGGGCGCGCCGCGGCCGGAACATCAGGTCGCCTCGACCGGCTGCCCGATCCGATGAACGCGCTGTCGATCTCTCCTGGCGGCCCGACGGTGGCGGTGATCGGCGCCGGCTTTAGCGGCCTGCTGACCGCCCTTCACCTGCTGCGCGCCGAGCCGCGGATCACCGTGCGGCTGGTGGAGCGTGCGCCGCGCTTCGGCCGCGGCCGCGCCTACGCCACCGGCCATCCCGACCATCTGCTGAACGTGCGGGCCTCGAACATGAGCGCCTTCGCCGAGCGGCCGGACCACTTCCTCCAATGGCTGCACGACAGCGGCGAGGGCGGCGTCGACGGCTTCGTCCGCCGCGGACGCTATGGCGACTACCTGCAGCACCTGCTGCGCGAGGCCGTGGCCCGCGCCGGCCAGGCCGGGCGGCTGCTGCTGGAACAGGACGAGGCGGTCGCCGTGACGCGCGACGGCGAGGGATTCACCGTGCGGCTCGCGCTTGGCCGCGCCTTCCAGGCGCAGGCCGTGGTGCTGGCGCTCGGCCTCATGCCCGCTCCGCCGCCCAGGGATGTGGGCGCGGAGGCGGCCGGCGCCCCCGGCTACGTCGCCGATCCCTGGGCCGCAGAGCTTTCGGAGCTGCCGCCGGGGGAGGTCCTGCTGCTGGGCTCCGGTCTGACCATGGTCGACATGGCCTTGAGCCTGGCCGAGCAGGACCGGCGGGTGACGGCGCTCTCGCGCCGCGGGCTCCTGCCGCGGATCCACGTCAGCGTCGGCGCGGCGCCGGCGCCGCCCGGCCTGCCGGCCTCGCCCGCCG
>JAQGIJ010000555.1 GCA_028291285.1 Phenylobacterium sp.
AAGGCCGGCGTGATCGCGCTGACCCGGGTGGCCGCCCTGGACTACGCCGACCGCGGCGTTCGGGTGAACGTCCTGGCGCCGGGGCCGATCCTGACGCATCACCTCGAGGCGGCCGGCGACCAGGCGCGGCGACAGGCCGCTCTGGCCACGCCGATGCGTCGCGTCGGGACGTCCGAGGAGGTCGCCGACGCCGTTCTCTGGCTCGCCTCGGAGAACAGCAGCTTCGTCACCGGCGTCACCTTGCCGATCGACGGGGGTCAATCCGCAGGCGTGAAGCCGGAACGGATGTACCAGCGGCCGGCAGACGCGACCGACGCCCGGGCCTGACCGGGCGCGACCCGTCGCCCGAGGCGGTCACGGGCGCGGCGATAGATCGCTCAGGCAGGCAGTCACCACGTCGAAGTTCCGAAGCGCCAGCCGCTCGATGCTTTCGTGAACCGGCGCCAGCTGGCGGTGCGCCTCGCAGGTGAAGAACAGGTCGCGTCCCCGCCGCACCACCCAGCCGCTGCTCATCAGCTCGCAGACCTTCCGCCGCACCGACTCCTTGGGCATCCCGAGCGACGCCGCAATCGAGCGCACGTTGGTGCAAAGGCTGGGAAACACAGGGATTTCGCCGCTGAGCAACTGCTCGTAGCTGAGCTTCTTGAAGCCGGGGTGCTGGGCGCTGCGGATGGCGATCACCAGAAGGACCAGGAACTTGTCGACATCGCCGCCGCAAGCCTCGCGCGAGCGGCCGAGCACGTCGAGCAAGGGGTTGAGCAGGTCGGTCGCTATGCTGGGATAGTTCTGCGCGATGATACGCTCGCGTCGGGGTTCAGGATGCGCCGCCCTCTGGCCGGGTTCCAGGGCCAGGCCGCGACGAGACGCCAAATCCATTGAGATCAACCACGCAATCGCCTCCCAAGGCCCATTCACCATTCTGCGGGGTATGACGGATATTGGACTAAGGTATCGATCGGTCGGCGGGATGGCCCGGATCGACCAGGCGCACATCGGCGCCGGCCGCCAGCCGGTCGGCCATCCGCACCAGGTCGGCGACCGACCGGGCGCCCATTTTCCGCATCACCTGGCCGCGGTGCGCCTTGACGGTGATCTCGCTCACGCCGAGCTCGGCGGCGATCTGCTTGTTGACGCGGCCACTCACGACCTGCGCCATCACCTCGCGTTCGCGTGCGGTCAGGCCGGCCTCCCGGCGGCGAAGACCGGCCAGCCCCGCCTCGGCCTCCACCCGCGCCCGGTCCCGCCCGAGCGCGACCTGAATGGCGTCGAGCAGGTCCTGGTCGCGGAACGGCTTGGTGAGGAATTCCACCGCGCCGGCCTTCATGGCGCGCACGGACATCTGGACGTCGCCATGGCCGGTGATGAAGATCACCGGCAGCCGGATCTGCGCCTTGGCCAGCTCGGCCTGGAAGTCGAGCCCGCTCTGGCCCGGCAGCCGCACGTCGAGCACCATGCAGGCCGGGCCGGCGGGCAGGCCGGCGTCGAGGAACGCCTTCACCGAACCGAAGACTTCGACCTGCAGGCCGACCGACTGCAGCAGCCTGCGGATCGCCTCGCGCACGGACGGGTCGTCGTCGATCACCACGACCTTGGCCGCGTCTTCAGTCACGGCGCCCCATGGGTCTTGGGATGGTCAGCTGGAACACCGCGCCTGAATCCGGACCGGCCGAGACCGAGAGCCGGCCGCCGTGGGCCTCGGCCACCGATCTGGCGATCGACAGGCCCATCCCCATGCCGCCGGCCTTGGTCGTGAAGAACGGATCGAAGAGCCGGTCCGCCATCTGCGGATCGACCCCAGGCCCGCAATCGGCGACCGACAGCACCAGCGCGCCGTCGGCGTCGAGGCCCGAGCGGAGGGTCACCTCCGGCGCCGCGCCCGCCCGGCCCATGGCTTCGACCGCGTTGCTGACCAGGTTCATGAGCGCCTGCTGGAGCTGAAGCCGGTCGCCGAGCACGTGCGGTGCGCCAGGGTCCAGCTCGAGCTGGAGCGCGACCCCTCGGGCCAGAAGCCGGGACCGCATCAGGGCGGCCACCTCGCGGACGGCCTCGTTGACGTCGACGTCCGCGTGCTCGGCGGTTCCGGCCATGAGGCCACGCAGGCGCTTGATCACGTCGCCGGCGCGGCGGGCGTCGTAGGCGATCTGGCTCAGGGCGGCCCGGGCTTCGCCGATGTCCGGCGGGTCGGCGGCCAGCAGCCGCAACGAGGCCTCGCTATTGGTGACGATGGCGGCGAGCGGCTGGTTCACCTCATGGGCGATCGAGGCGGCGAGGACGCCCAGGCTGGTGAGCCGAGCGGCGCGCGCCAGTTCGCTCTGCGCCTCGGAGAGCGCGACCTCGGCGCGCTCGCGCTCGTGGTTTTCGGTGCGGAGTTTGGCGTTGGCGGCCGCCAGCTCGCGGGTCCGCAGCCGCACACGCTCCTCCAGCTCTCGCTTGAGGCGCACCAAGTCATGCTTGGCCCGTATCAGCTCGGCGGTCTCGATAACCTCCCAGCCCCCATAGCGGCGCGCCAGGGTAACCTGGTGGGCGCGGGTGACGTCGAGCACATCCACGGCCCGGCTCAGCTTGGCCGGATAGGTGCAGAGCACCAGCATCTGCTGGCCGGCCAGCGCTCGGTCGAGCGCGGCCTCGTACTCGCAGAAGTCGTCGCGGTATGAGGTCTCCATCCAGAACACGTCGCCGCTGATCCGCAGCCCGTCGAAACCTTGCGCCAGCGCCCCGGCCAGTTTCTCGCGCCAGCCGCGCAGGATCCGCGCCATGTTGAAGAGGTCGTCGGGCAGATACAGATCGCGGCGTGGCAGGATCTCGACGGCGCCATCGGCCAGGCGCCGGTCGAGGTCGGGGATCGCGCCGCTCAGCGCCGCCTTCGCCTCCGGCACGCTGACGCCTTCGGCCACCGCCCAGA
>JAQGIJ010000644.1 GCA_028291285.1 Phenylobacterium sp.
TTCCGCGAGCTGACCGCCAAGGTGAAGGCGAACGAGCCCGGTACGCTGGTCTACCAGCTGACCAAGAGCCGCGCCGAGCCCAACACCTACAAGGTGCTCGAGATCTATCGCGACGACGAAGCGCGGACGCACCACGGGGGCACCGACTACTTCAAGGCTCTCGGCCGCGAGATGGGCGGCTGCATGGACGGCCGCCCGCACCTCGACGTGCTGGACGTGGTGGAATAGGGCCCCCCACCCAGGGGCGCGGTGATCAGGCCCGCGCCGGGATCATCACCGGCAGGTGCTCGTAGCCCTTGACGAAGGACGAGTAGACGTAGGTCGGACGGCCCGTCACCTCGATCTTCGGGAAGCGCTTCAGGATCTCTTCCCAGATGACCTTCAGCTGCAGCTCGGCCAGGCGGTTGCCGACGCAGCGGTGGATGCCGAAGCCGAACGACAGGTGCTGGCGCACCCTGGGCCGCTCGATCCAGAAGTCGTTCGGCCGTTCGATCACCGTCTCGTCGCGGTTGCCGGAGACGTACCACATGGCGACCTTCTCGCCCTTGCGGATGGTCTTGCCGCCGACCTCCACGTCGCGCGTGGCGGTGCGGCGCATGTAGGCGAGCGGCGTCTGCCAGCGGATGGTCTCGGAGACCATGTGCGGGATCAGGCCCGGGTCGGCCCGCAGGAGCTGCTCCTGCTCGGGGTTCTGGCTGAGCGCCAGGATCGAGCCGGTGATGGTGTTGCGTGTGGTGTCGTTGCCGCCGACGATCAGCAGGATCAGATTCCCCAGGTACTCCATGCGGTCCATGTCCCGCGTCGCCTCGCCGTGGGCGAGCATGGAGATCAGGTCCGGCCGCGGCGGGGCGTTCACCCGCTCGTTCCACAGCCGCATGAAGTACTCGACGCACTCGAAGAGCTCCTCGCGGCGCTGCTCGATTCCCCGCCCGGGCTCGAACAGGTGGCTGTCCGGTGGCGCGGTCGCCACGTCCGACCAGCGGGTCAGCTTGCGCCGGTCCTCCCACGGGAAGTCGAACAGCGTCGCCAGCGTCATGGTGGTGAGCTCGATGGAGACCTTGTCGACCCAGTCGAATTCCTCGCCGATCGGCAGCTCGTCGAGGATCTCGCCGGCGCGCTCGCGGATGATCGGCTCGAGCCTGGCGAGGTTGGGGCCGGCGACGATGGGGCTGACGGTCTTGCGCTGTTGGTCGTGCTTGGGCGGATCCATGGCGATGAACATCGGCAGGGTGAAGTCCGCCGCCGGGTCGGGCAGCACGATCGCCGGGTCCGAGGAGAAGGCCTCGTGGTCGGTGTCGACCGCCATGATGTCGTTGTAGCGGGTGACCGACCAGTAGCCGCCTACGTCGGCGTGCGGCGAGACCGCCCAGTGGACCGGATCCTCCTTCCTCAGCCGCTCGAAGTAGGGCCACAGGCTATTGGTGCGGAAGAGCTCCGCGTCCGCGGGATTGATCTCCTCGATCGGGATCGCATAGGCCGCCTCGCGGGCGGCGCGGGTCAGATCCAGGGCGCCGTCGTCCATGACCGGTCCTCCAGGCGTGAGGCGCATCGCGCGACGCCGGGCAAGATCGGTCCGGCGACCCCCGATGTCAAGGAAGATGACGGGGGCGTCATTTTTATAGCGAGAGCAGGTTTTAGGCCCGCTCCAGCACCCGGAAGGTGAAAGCGTGCTCGTCGTCCTCAGAGGCGGGATGATGGTCGCGGCGCACCTCGCGCCAGCGGCTCTCGTCGACAGCGGCCAGGGTGACGTCGCCGGCGACCTCCGCCTCGACCTCGGTGAGGTAGAGCCGCGTCGCGCGTGTCAGCGCGAGGTTGAAGAGCGAGGCGCCGCCGATCACGCAGACCTCTTCGCAGCCGTCCTCCCGGGCCTGTTCGCGGGCGATCTGCACGGCCTCGGAGAAGTCTTCACAGACCAGCGCGCCCTTGGCCTCGAAGGAGCCGTCGCGAGACAGCACGATGTTGGTGCGGCCCACCAGCGGCTTCTTCGGCAGGCTCTCCCAGGTCTTGCGGCCCATGATCACGGGCTTGCCCATGGTCACCGCGCGGAAGATGGCGAGGTCGCTCTTCAGGCGCCAGGGCAGGGTCCCGTCCTTGCCGATGACGCCGTTGCGCGCGCGGGCGATCGGGCCGGCGGAGAGGATGACCTGGGACATGGGGTGGGTTTAGCGCAGGCGGCCGCGGGCGCCCACGTCCGACGCGCAGCAAGCGTGTGAGCGCATCCATTCACCGTAGGGTCGCCGCTTGCTAGGTTGCGGTCGATGCAGGATTCGAGACGACCCCTGGCGCGACGTATTGCAGGCCGGCTGCTCCCGGCGCCCTTGCGGCATAGCCTGACGACCTGGCGCAGGCAGGCGGCGGAGCAGGCGGCCATCCGCGCGGCCGCGCGCGCCGGCATGGTGCCGCCGCCGTTCATGTGGGGGACGGTCGGCGCCCCCGACAACGCCTTCGTCGAGCAGGGACGCGCCTTCTCCGAATACCTGATCGAGCACGGCCAGCTGCGGCCGGACAGCGCGGTGCTGGACATCGGCTGCGGCCTGGGCAAGTACGCCCTTCACCTCGCCCCGTTCCTGCAGCACGGCGGACGGCTGGAAGGCTTCGACGTCGAGCGGCCGAGCATCGACTGGTGCCAACTGGCTATCACGCCGCGCCATCCGCATGCGCAATTCCGGCACACGCCGCTCAAGAGCGACATGTACAGCCCTCAGGCCACCGCCTCGGCCGCCAGCTTCAGCTATCCTTACGGCTCCAGCGCGTTCGACCTCGCCTTCCTGGCCTCCGTCTTCACGCACATGTTAACGGAAGACGTGGACAACTACATCCGCGAGATCGCGCGCGTCCTGAAGCCCGGTGGCCGATGCATCGCCACCATGTATCTGCTCAACGACGAGAAGCGGGCGGGGATCGCCGCCGGGACCGCCGCCTTCACCTTCCCGATCCCCCGCGCGGGCTGCTGGATCGAGCGTCCGGATCCGCCGGAAGCGGCTGTCGCCTACGACGAGCCCGCCGTGGTCGCCATGTTCGAGCGGGCCGGCCTCCACCTCGCCGAACCGATCCGCTACGGCTGCTGGGCTGCGGAAGGTCACCAGGACCAGGACTTCCTGGTGCTGGAGAAGCGCGAGGCCGCATAGGGGCTGAACGCCGGATCGTTCTCTGATCCGGGCGCCGGCGAGGTCAGACCGCGATCGGGGCGGCGATGGCGGGATGCGCCCGGTAGCCCTCGAGCTTGAAGTCCTCGTAGTCGAAGGCGAAGAGGTCGCGCTTGGGCGCCAGGCGCATCACCGGCAGCGGCAGGGGCTCGCGGGTGAGCTGCAGGCGCGCCTGGTCGAGGTGGTTCAGATAGAGATGGGCATCGCCGAAGGTGTGGACGAACTCGCCGGGCTCGAGGCCCACGACCTGCGCCATCATCAGCGTCAGGAGGGCGTAGCTGGCGATGTTGAACGGCACGCCCAGGAAGACGTCGGCCGAGCGCTGGTAGAGCTGGCAGGAGAGCTTGCCGCCCCCTTTGTCATCCGGGGCCACGAAGAACTGGAACAGGCAGTGGCAGGGCGGCAGGGCCATGTCGTCCACGTCGGCCGGGTTCCAGGCGCTAACCATGTGCCGGCGACTGGAGGGATTGGTCCTCAGGCCCTCCACGACCTTGGCCATCTGGTCGATCACCCGGCCGTCGGGCGCGGCCCAGGAGCGCCACTGCTTGCCGTAGACGGGTCCGAGCTCGCCGGCCTCGTTGGCCCATTCGTCCCAGATCGTGACCCCGCGCGCCTGCAGCCAGCGCACGTTGGTGTCGCCGCGCAGGAACCAGAGCAGCTCCAGGATGATCGACTTGCGGTGCAGCTTCTTGGTGGTCAGCAGCGGGAAGCCCTTGGCCAGGTCGAACCGCAGCTGCCGGCCGAAGACGCCGAGCGTGCCGACGCCCGTGCGGTCCTCGCGCTGGACGCCATGCTCCAGGATGTCGGCGAGCAGCGCCAGATACTGCCGCTCGGGATGGTCGGCGGCGGCCTTGGCTTCGGCGACGGCCACGTGGGCGTTCATCGGCTCGGTCCTGATTCTCTCAGACGTCAGTTCACTGCAAAACGCGCCAGCCGGCGAGGCGGCATTTGGCCGTGGCGCCGTCAGCCGCCGAATCCGCCCTCGTCGAGGAAGGCCTGCTCCTCGGTCGTCGTCGTGCGCCCCAGCGCGGCGTTGCGGTGTGGAAAGCGGCGGAAGCGGAGGATGATGTCGCGGTGGATGTGGACCCACTTCAGGCTTTCCGGATCGCCCAGTTCGACAGCGGCCGCCAGGCCTGCGTCCTGGTCGGCCATGTCCTCCGAATGCTCGAACGGCAGCAGGAAGAACGCCCGCAGGTCCAGGTCGGCCTGGCGATGCCAGCCCGCCGCCAGCGCCGCGCGGGCGATGGCGCGGGCCTTGCCGTCGGTGGCGAAGGCGTGGCCAGAGCCGCGGTAGAGGTTGCGCGGGAACTGGTCGAGCACGATCAGCAGCGCCAGCGCGCCGTCGGCCGTCGCGGCCCAGCCGTCGTACTCGCCGCGCGCCGCCGCATGGTGGGACGGCTCGAACTTCAGCCGGATCGCCTCGTCGAAGGCGGCCGACTTTGCGTACCACTTCCGAGGGCCTGCCGCGCGCCAGAAGCCGAGGATGTCGTTGGGAACCGCCGCCACGCCTGCCTCTGAAACCTCCGTGAAACGCTTGGCACAGTTGCCTCGTGCGGCCGCCTCATTCAAGTCGGGTTCAGGCGACCGGCGCCATGAAGGATCCAATGGGACCTGAAGCGGCGGCCGCCCGTGCGGCCTGGAGATGACGATGAAGGCAGGACTGTTGGGCCTCACGGCGCTGTTGCTCGCCGGCGCGGCGCACGGCGCGATGGCGCAGGACCACCACTGGCGGGCCGGCGGCCCGGGCGAGCCCCCGGCGCAGGGGAACGACGCGCGCCAGCCGGCCCAGCCGGCCCAGCCGCCGCAGCCGCAGGCCGCGCCCAATCCTCAACAGGCGCCGGCGAACGCCCAGCCGGGCCCGTCGCGTCGCGGAGACCAGGGCGGCGGTGGCCGTCCGTCCGGCGGGCCCGGCGAGGGCCGGCGCGACCACGCCTGGGAAGGCGACCGCCGCTCGGACGGCGCGCCGCCGGAGCGCCCCGGCGGTCCGCGGTTCGATAACGGCCAAGGCCGGCGCGACGGGAACGGCGGCGAGGGCCGCCGCCGCGACGGCAACCCCGATCAGGGTGGCCATCGCGACTGGAACGGCGGCGACCGGGGCCAGCGGGACTGGAACCGCGGCGACAACGGCGGCCAGCGCGACTGGAACCGCGACAATCGCGATCAGCGCGGCCAGCGCGACTGGGGCGGCGGCGACCGTGGCCGGCAGGATTGGAACGGCGGGCGGGCGCGCCGCGACACCGGCCGCTGGGAGCCGCACCGCTATCCGCCGAGCTACCACAGCCCCAACCGCTTCCGCGGCCCGGCGTGGCGCCCGCCACGCGGCTTCTACGCCCGCGCCTGGCGGTTCGGCGAGATCCTGCCCTACGGCTGGTACACGCCGGACTACCGGGTCCTGGACTGGTGGGATTACGACTTGCCCGAGCCGCCGCCGGGATACGACTGGGTCCGCGTCGGCGCCGACGCCATGCTGATCGACGACTACACCGGCCGCATTGTCCAGGTCGTGCGGCTGGTCTTCTGGTAGGCCTAATCGAGGTAGCCCCGGGCCTTCAGCTCCGCGATGGAGGCCCGGGCGGACTTGTGGTGGATGAAGACGCCGCCGTTCGCCTCCCAGAGGTGGCGGTGCTTGTCCCGGTCGTCGACCAGGACGTCGCCCGGATGGCCGTGCTCGTGCTTCAGCGCGGCCAGGGTGGTGATCACTGGAACCCCCGGGAAGTGCTTCTCCGCCCAGCGGCGCTTCTGCGGCTCCGCCCAGGCTCCGCGCGGCAGGCCGGTGAGGATGACCGGGTTCTTGTGGCGCACGGCCTCGAAGAGCTCGTCGGCGTCGGCCATCGGCGGCAGGTTCTCGAAGAAGCCGTCGGCGCTGGCCAGCCGCTTCCAGAGCCGGCCCGGACCGTGGCGCGTCTCGAACGCCCCCGGGGCCAAGCCCAGTATCTCCTCGGCCCCCTTGTCGAAGTCGGCCAGCACGCCGTCGCAGTCGAGGAAGATCTGTTTGCGCATCGGGTGAGCGTAACGGGATCGGGGAGGCGCGGTTCAGCCCTTCCTACGCGCCTACTCCCGGCACGCCGGGCACCGGCCGCGGGCTTCCAGGGTCACCGCGCGGACGGCGTAGCCGCGGGCGGCGGCGGCGGCGAGCTGCGGGGCGAAGTCGGGCTCGAACTCCTCGGCGGCGCCGCAGCAGTCGCAGATCAGGAAGGCCGCGCTGTGCG
>JAQGIJ010000009.1 GCA_028291285.1 Phenylobacterium sp.
CGGTGACCGCCAAGAGCCCCAACGACATGGCCTGGATCAAGGAGCTGCTGGCCGAGCGGGTGGTCGAGGCCCTGGCCGGCGCCGAGCCGCCGGCCGCCACGCGCCTGCGCCACCGCGAACTGCTCACGGAGGCCGCCCTGCGCCTGCGCCAGGCGCTAGCGGAGGCGGACCGCCTGGAGCTCGCCGCCGAGGACGTCCGCCTCGCCGCCCGGGCGCTGGACCGCATCACCGGCCGCATCGACCCCGAAGCGGTGCTCGGCCGGATCTTCGCGACCTTCTGCATCGGGAAGTAGATGCTCCCCGTCAGGGGGAGTTGTCGCGAAGCGACTGAGGGGGTTGAAGGGCAGGGCATTGCAAGCTCGTGGGCTGCAACCCCCCCTCCGGCCCTTCCGGCCACCTCCCCCTTAGGGGAGCATTCTCCGTCTCACTGTTTCACGTGAAACACCGCGCCCGATCGACTATATGGCGGCCTCCATGAGCTGGCCGACAATGACTTGGGACGTGATCATCATCGGCGGCGGGCACGCCGGCTGCGAGGCGGCCGCCGCCGCGGCGCGGTTCGGCGCGCGCACCCTGCTGCTCACCCACAAGCTCGAGACGATCGGCGAGATGAGCTGCAACCCGGCGATCGGCGGCCTGGGCAAGGGCCACATGGTCCGCGAGATCGACGCCCTCGACGGGCTCATGGGCCGGCTGGCCGATCGGGCCGGCATCCAGTTCCGCATGCTCAACCGCTCCAAGGGCGCGGCCGTGCGCGGGCCGCGCTCGCAGATCGACCGCCGTCTCTATCGCGAGGCGATGCAGGCCGAGCTGGCCGCGACCCCGAACCTCACGGTGACGGCCGAGGCGGTCGAGGACCTGATCGTCACCGATGGCCGGGTCACCGGCGTGCTGGGCGCCAGCGGGCAGGCCTATGCCGCGCCCCGCGTGGTGCTGACCACCGGCACCTTCCTGAAGGGCGTGATCCACCGCGGCGACGAGCGCATCGCGGCTGGCCGGGTCGGCGACGCCCCGGCCATCGGCCTGTCGGACCGGCTCTACGCCTGCGGCTTCCAGATGGGCCGGCTGAAGACCGGCACGCCCGCCCGCCTGGACGGCAGGACCATCGCCTGGGACCGGCTGGAGATGCAGCCCGGCGACGAGCCGCCCGTGCCCTTCTCCTTCCTCACTGACGAAATCAGGACGCCGCAGATCAGCTGCGGCGTGACCTACACCAATGAGCAGACCCACCGGATCATCGCCGAGCGGCTGACCGAGTCGGCGGTCTATGGCGGACGCACCACCGGGGTCGGTCCGCGCTACTGCCCGTCCATCGAGGACAAGGTGGTGCGGTTCCCCGACAAGACCAGCCACCAGATCTTCCTGGAGCCGGAGGGGCTGGACGACGACACCGTCTATCCCAACGGCGTCTCCACCTCGGTCTCGGCAGAGACCCAGGGCCTGTTCCTGCGCACCATCGTCGGCCTGGAAGAGGTCCGCATCCTCCGCCCCGGCTACGCCATCGAATACGACTACGTCGACCCGCGCGAGCTGACCCCGGCGCTGGAGACCAAGCGGCTGGCCGGCCTCTACCTCGCCGGCCAGATCAACGGCACCACCGGCTACGAGGAGGCGGGCGCCCAGGGACTGGTCGCCGGGCTCAATGCCGCGCGGGCGACGGCCGGATCGGACCCGGTCACCTTCGGCCGCGACGAAGCCTATATCGGGGTGATGATCGACGACCTGGTCACCCGGGGCGTCAGCGAGCCCTACCGCATGTTCACCAGCCGGGCCGAGTTCCGCCTGACCCTGCGGGCGGACAACGCCGACCAGCGGCTGACGCCGCGGGGCATCGACCTCGGACTGGTCGGCGCGGCGCGGACGGCGGTGTTCCACGTGAAACAATCGGCGCTGGACGCGGCGCGGGCCGAGGCCGCCGGCCTGGTGCTGACCCCCGCCCAGGCCATCCGCGCCGGGCTCAAGGTCAATGCCGACGGCGTGCGCCGCGACCTGACCCAGCTGCTCACCTACCCCTCCATCGGCTGGTCCGACCTGGAGGCCGTCTGGCCGCAGATCGCGGCCTGGGCCCCGGCGGCCCGCGAGCAGATCGAGATCGACGCGGCCTATAGCGGCTACCTCGACCGCCAGACCGCCGAGGTCGAGGCCTTCCGCCGCGACGAGGCCCTCGGCCTGCCGGCCGACCTCGACTATGCTGCGGTGCCCGGCCTGTCCAACGAGGCGCGGCAGAAGCTGACGGCGGTGCGGCCCCTGACCCTGGGCCAGGCGTCGCGCATCGAGGGCATGACGCCGGGGGCCATCACCACCCTGCTGGCCCATGTGCGGCGCGGCGCCAAAGCGGCGTGAGTCGATGATCCCCGTATCGCCTCCGGCGGACGCCGCCGCGGTGCAGGCCGCGCTGGGCGCCAGCGACGCCCAGATGGCCGACCTGGACGCCTTCCGGGCCCTACTGACCGAGTGGAACGAGAAGATGAACCTGGTAGGGCCGTCGGCCCTGGCCGAGTTCTGGCCCCGCCACGTCTACGACAGCGCCCAGCTGCTGGCCCTGGCGCCCCGGGCCCTGACCTGGGCCGACCTCGGGGCCGGCGCAGGTTTCCCCGGCATCGTCCTGGCGATCCTGCTGAAAGGCCGCGACGGCGCCAGGGTGCATCTGGTGGAGAGCATGGCCAAACGCTGCCGCTTCCTGTCTGAGGTCGTGCAGGCGCTGGAACTTCCTGCACAGGTTCATAACGTCCGGGCGGAAGAGCTGGGGATTAGGGTGGATATCGTCACCGCGCGGGCTTGCGCGCCCCTGGCGAGGCTGCTTGGGTATGCGGAGCCCTACTTGAAGAAGGGCGCGACCGGCCTGTTCCTCAAAGGACAAGATATTGTGGTCGAGTTGACTGAAGCCGCTAAATGTTGGAAATTTGAGGCAGAACTCTCGGCCAGCTCAAGTCACCCAGATGGCCGGGTGCTGCAGGTGAAGGGGCTCTCCCGTGTCAAAGTCTGACGTGGTCACGCCGGGTCCGGCCGTTCGTCGCAAAGGCCTGTCGCAGGAGCTGCGCGTCCTGTCGGTGGCCAACCAGAAGGGCGGGGTCGGCAAGACCACCACCGCCATCAACCTGGCCACCGCCCTGGCGGCGCTGGGCGAGCGGGTGCTGATCCTCGACCTCGATCCCCAGGGCAACGCCTCCACCGGCCTCGGCATCCCGCCGCACATGCGCAAGAGCAGCGTCTACGAGGTGCTGATGGGCGAGCGGCCGCTGCTCGACACGGTCATGCCGACCGCCCTGCCCCGCCTGTCGATCATCCCGGCCGACGCCGACCTGTCCGGCATCGAGCTGGAGCTGGGCCATGCCGCCGGCCGCTCCTACCGCCTGCGCGACGCCCTGCTGCCCCTGCGCCAGGACGCCGGCGAGGAGCGCTTCACCTATGTGCTGATCGACTGCCCGCCGTCGCT
>JAQGIJ010000023.1 GCA_028291285.1 Phenylobacterium sp.
TGCTGGTTCATGACACCGGTTCCTGGCAGGCCGCCTCACCCGGCAGCACGGACCTTGAGCAGGCCCATCAGCTCGCGGTCACGCTGCGCCTCGAGCGACTCGATCGAGCGGCCGGCGACCTCCTCCATGACGCCTGCGGTCACCTTGGCGCGCATCTGCGGCGTGATCTGCGGGTCGCCCAGCACCTTCCACCAGGCCGTGATCGGGCCGGTGAACTGGTCGAACCAGTGGTCGATGCCACCGGCGCCGCCGCCCCGAGGAGAGAGCAGCATGGGACCCTGGACGCCCCAGCGCAGGCCGGGCCCGTAGGAGACCGCCGCATCGATATCGCCGACGCTGATCACGTCTTCGTCGACCAGATACATCACCTCGCGCAGCAGGGCGGCGGCCAGACGGTTGGCGACGTGACCGGGCACTTCCTTCCTCAGCCGCACGGTCTTCTTGCCGAGGCCGTCGTAGAAGGCGGCCGCGCGCTCGATCGTCGCCTCCGAGGTCTGCGCCCCACCGACCAGCTCCACCAGCGGGATCAGGTGTGGAGGGTTGAACGGGTGGCCGATGAAGCAGCGTTCCGGATGCTGGCGGCAGGCCTTCTGAATCTCGCTCATGGTCAGGCCCGAGGAGCTGGAGGCGATCAGCGTCGAGGCGGGCAGCAGCTCGTCGAGCTTGGCGTAGAGCTCACGCTTGAACTCGATCCGTTCGGGCCCGTTCTCCTGGACGAGGTCGGCGCCGCGGACGGCCTCCTCCAGGTTGGCCTCGAACCGCAGGCGGCTTCGTGAGGCGCCGGGCGCAAGGCCCAGCCCTTCCAGGGCCGGCCACGCCGCGTCGACGAACGCCCGGAGCGACGCCTCCGCCTTGGGAGCCACGTCGGTGGCGACGACATCGAGGCCCTGGGCCAGGAACAGCGCCGACCAGCTCGCGCCGATGACCCCCGTACCGATGACAGCGACGCTGCGGATGGAATTGTGATCAGACATGTCAGGTCTTCCTTTGGGATTGCTGCGCACCCGCGGCGCGCTAGGCGAACTGGGTGAAATCGGGCGCCCGCTTCTCGGAGAAGGCCTTGAGCGCCTCGGCGGCCTCGGGCGATCGAAGCTGCTCCACGAAGAGTCGGGTCTCGTCGCCGATTTGCGCGGCGAGTTGCTCGGCGTGCGGTTGCTTCAAGAGCATCTTGATCAGGTGAAGCGCCGCTGGGGGCTTGGCCGACAGCTGCGCCGACGCAGCTTGCGCCGCTTTCAGCGCCGCCGGGCCGTCCGCGGAAATCTCGGTGACCAGTCCGTACCGCAGCGCTTTCGCCGCTGAGAACGGCTCTCCCAGCATCAGCAGCTCTGCGGCGCGGAGGTAGCCGATCTGCATCGGAAGCAACAGGCTGGAGCCGGCTTCCGGGAGCAGAGCCAGGTTCACGAATGGTAACTGAAACCGCGTGTTCTCCGCGGCGTACACGAAGTCGCAGTGCAGGAGCATGGTCGTCCCGATGCCCACGGCAGGCCCCACCACCGCGGCGACGAGCGGCTTGCGCGCCGTGCTGATCGCGGTGATGAACCGGCCGACCGGCGAGTCATCGCTGGCGGGCGGCGAGTGCGCGAAGTCCTGCAGATCGTTTCCGCTCGTGAAGCTATCCGGGTGGCCATGGATCAGGACGACCCGCACTTTCGGATCGCGATCCGCGTCCAGCAGCGCCGACGTCATCTGCTCGTACATGCCGAGCGTCAGCGCGTTCTTCTTCTCCGGCCGGTTGATCTGCAGCCGCAGGACCGAGCCTTCCAGGTTGGTGAGAATCTGCATGGTCAGGCCTTCGCGGTGGGGAGTTCGGCGTAGGCGACGCCGCTGAGGTTGCCCTGGGCGAAGAGGATCGGGTGGCCCCCTGCCCCATCGAGCCCGGCGACGTAGACCGAGCCGCCGAGATCGGTGACGAACATCCTTTCGCCGGGCACATCGAGCGCCAGGCCGATCCCCTCCATGAGATGGGTGAGCACGATCTCCGGCCGGGCCTTTCCGGCGGGCGCGTCCAACGCCGCCCGGTTCACGGTGTTGCCTCTCGGCGGGTCGCCCCGGTCGGTCCAGTAGAGCATGCGCTCGGCGTGATCGATCTCCAGGTCGATCGGCTCCGGCAGGCGATCCAACCAGACGGCGACGTCGGAGCGGTCTGCCGCGGTCTGGCCGGCGGGGATCTCGATCCCGGCGCGGAGGATGCGGCCGACGCCGGCGTTGTCGGAGCCCTTCTGGGTCCAGTAGATCTGGCCGGACTTCGGATCGACGGCGATGCCGACGCACCACTTCGTCTGATCCCCGACGTCGGCCGCGGGGTCGCCCGCGACCAGCAAGGTCTCCACCCCGGAACCGTCGAGGTCGCAGCGCATCACCCGCATGCCCTCGCGGTCGGACCAGTAGAGCTTGCCGGTCACTTTCTCGAGGTGGATCTGCTTGGGCGTATGGGTGACGCCTTGCGGAACGAGGGTGACGCGGTTCGAGCCGTCCAGGTCGGCGCGCTCGATCGTGCCGTCGTCCGCGTTGGGGACGCCCAGGTTGGTCCAGTAGACGCGCCCGGCGTCGATATCGACCGCCACGCCGTCGGGCATATGGCATTGCGAGGCGATCACCTGCTGGTCCTTGCCGTCCGGCGTCATCGAAAGGACGAGGCCGGCGCTGAGGTTGAGGACGAAGAGCCGCGGGGTCGTGGCGGCGCGGGCTGCTGTCGCGGGATGGGAAAGGCTCATGTTTCGGTCTCCTGCAGGAGGTCTCAGGCGGCGGCGCTGCGGCGGCGGCCGGCGATGACCTTGCGGTCGGCGAAGCCCGCGATCTGACCGGTGTCGAAGCCGATCTCGCGCAGGATCTCCTCGTTGTGCTCACCGAGCTCCGGCGCGCGGTGGGCGGGCTGCTTGGCCACGCCCTCGACCTGGATGGGACTGCTCACCGTAGAGGTCAGCTTGCCGCCGACGCCTTCCAGCGGCACGACGATGTTGTTGGCGGCCAACTGCGGGTCCTTGATCACCTCGGCCGGACCGTTGACCACGCCGTAGGGGACGCCGGCGGCCTCCAAGACCTCGGCCCAGTGGGCCATCGGCTGGCCGGCGAAGACCTCGTCGAGGATCGCCGCGAGCTCGACGACGTTGGCCTCCTGCTTGGCCGGATCGGCGAAGCGCGGATCGGCCGCCAGATCCGGCCGGGCGATCGCGGTCGTGAAGTGCGCCCACTTGTCCGGCGTCATGACGACGAGGAACCAGGTGTCGTCGGCGGCGCGATAGAGGTTGAAGGTGGCGCTCGCCGGCTTCTTCCGGTCGTGCGCCGGATAGAAGGTTCCGCCCGCCAGCGCGGCCTGCACCATGACGCCGCAGGCCCAGATGCCCGACGCCAGCAGCGATGTGGAGACGTAGGAGCCTTGCCCGGTCCGCTCGCGGCGGTAGAGTCCGGTGACGATGGCCGAGAACAGCCCGACGGCTGTGGCGTGGTCGCCGCTGCCCGACACCGGCAGGGTCGGCGGCACACCCGCGTCGCGAGTCAGCGACAGCAGCCCGCTGCGCGCCCAGTAGGCAGTGATGTCGAAACCGGGCAGATGGGCGTCCGGACCCGCCTCGCCGAAGCCGGTGATGTCGGCGTAGATCAGCCGCGGATTCCACGCCTTCACGTCGTCGTACTCGAGGCCGAGTTTCTTCCGCGCAGGATGGGGCGTGTTGACGATCAGGACGTCGGCCCATTCGACCAGCCGGCGCACGACCTCCTTGGCCTCGGGCGACTTGAGGTCCAGCGCCAGGCCGCGCTTGTTGCGGTTGTTCAGGTGCCAGGGATAGTTGTCGTCGGCGGCGGGCTCAGGCGGGATCTTGTAGCCGATCCGCCAGGTGTCGCCGTGGGGCGGCTCGACCTTCACGACGTCGGCCCCGAAGTCCGACAGGATCACCGCCGCGCCGGGGCCGGCGATGAAGCTCGCCATATCGACGACCTTCAGGCCCGAAAAGATATTGTCACCAGACATGAAATGCTCCGTCTGCGTTCAAGATGAGAGGTAGGTCACGGCAGGCGCGTCAGCGGCCTTGGAAGCCTGCCCGTCGCTTGGCGAGAAAGGCGGCCGTGCCTTCGGCCTTGTCGTCGGTGGCGGCGCAGACGCCGAACAGAGCGGCCTCGAGGAGCAGGCCCTGGGCCTGGCTCGTCTGCATTCCCCCGTTCACCGCCTCCAGCGAATAGCGGACGGCGATCGGAGCATTTGCGAAGATCTGCCGGAGAATGGCCTCCGCGCGCGGGATCAGGTCGACCGCGGCCACCACCTCGTTGATCAGGCCAACGCGCCAGGCTTCCCGAGCATCGATCATCTCGCCGGTCAGGATAAGCTGCAGCGCGCGGCCCTTGCCGATCAGCCTCGGCAGCCGCTGGGTGCCACCGCCGCCGGGCAGCAGCCCCAGCTTGAC
>JAQGIJ010000048.1 GCA_028291285.1 Phenylobacterium sp.
TGCAGACCGCCTCTAGCTCGCTGCACGGCCAGAACACCATGACCATCCGCAACAAGGCCATCGGCGACGTCGTGGGCGCGCGCCTGGTGGCGTTCTCCAAGGCCCCGACGATCACCTACGCCAAGGAGGGCGGCGTCAACGAGTGGGAGTTCCACTGCGGGGCGATCGACACGCTCCTCGGCTCCGGCGCGCCGGCGGTCTGAGGACTGACGCCTGAGGGAGATCACCGTCGGCGAGCACGACTACCGGGTGTCGCGGATCGACGCCCGCAAGCAGTTCCACGTCGTCCTCCGCCTCGCGCCGGCGCTGCTCGGCATGATGCAGGCCGCCGCGGCTCCGGAGGGCGGCGCCCGCAGCTTGCTGGCCAGCGTCGGCCCCTTCACGGAGGCCATCGGGAAGGTCAGCGACGAGGATGCCGACTATATCCTCGACACGCTGCTCGGCGCCGTACAGCGCAAGATCCCCGGTGATCGAGGCTGGGCCAGCGTCATGTCCGGCAGCGGCTTTGCGAGTGGGATGATGTTCGAGGACATCGACCTCGCCGCGATGATGCAGCTCGCCTTCGAGGCCGGCCGGGAGAACCTCGAAGGTTTTTTCGGCGCACTGGCGTCGTTCTCCCCCAGCGCTCAGCCCCAAGCGTAACGCTTGCCAGCCTGCCAAGTGGCGAGGACTGGCTCTGGCGCGCGGTGATCCGCGGCAAGCTCGACCCCAAGAGCCTGATCGACGGCTCGGTGGATCTCGCCTTCATCGCGGATCTGAACGACGCGCTGGACGTGGCCGACGAGAACGACCGCCGGATTGAGGAGGCGTCACGGAAATGAGCGACGCTTCCTCGGTGATCAAAGAGTTCCTCGTCCGATTGGGCGTGACGGTCGACGAGCAGGGGATCAAGCGCTTCAGCGACGGCATCGGGAAGGTCACGAAGGTGATCGGCACGATGGCCACCGCCGTCGAGGCCATGGCGCTCGCAACTTTCGCCGCGGTCAACGAAGTCGCCGAGCAGTTCTCGGACCTCTACTTCGCAGCCCAGCGGATCGGCTCGAGCGTCGAGGACATCAACGCCTTCGGGTTTGCGGTGAGCCAACTTGGCGGCACTGCGGATGGCGCGAAGCGGTCGCTGGAGAACATGGCCGAGTGGGTGCGCTCCAACCCGGGTGGGGCAGCCTATCTCGAGGCGCTCGGCGTGCACCTGAAGTATGTGCACGGCCAGGCTCAACTCAGCGAGCAGGCGGTCGGCGACCTTGCGGACGCCTTCCGCAATATGCCGTACCCGATGGCCAAGCAGATCGCGACGAGCCTGGGCATCGACGACAAGACGCTGAAGGCGATGATCGCCGACACGCGCGCCTTCCAGGCCGAGTATCACCAGATCGCCGCGCAGAACGGCATGGATCAGGATGCGGCGGCGAAGAAGGCCGTCGAGTTTGCGCGGAGCATCAACGACCTGAAGGCGCGCGTCGGCCTGCTCGCATCTGAGCTGGCTTTGCGGCTCGCTCCGGCCATCGAGAGCATCGTCAACACGCTGATCCGCTTGGACGGCGTGACCCACGGGTGGTCGACAGGCTTGGCGGCGGCGGCCCTTGCGCTTGGGCCAATCAGCCTCCTGCTGCGGCCCCTGGTCACTGGCCTGGTGGAGGCTGTTGGGGGTCTTGAGGGCTTCGGCGCCGCCGCCGCTGTGGTTGGGGAGGTGCTTAGCGGTCCGGTCGGCTGGATCGCCGCGCTGGTCGCCGGCCTCGCGGTGTTGCTCGCCCGCAGCCAGGAGGTCCGCGACGGGGTCTCGCAGGCGTTCGCCAGCGCCGCGCCGGAGGTCAAGGCCGCGCTCGCCGACATGCGCGACGCCATCGACCCGCTGGTTCAGGCCTGCATCAGCCTCGGCGAGGTCGCGGTCGCCGCCGGCCGCTATCTGGTGGCCGGGCTCGGCCCTGCCATCGGCCCGCTGGTCGCGGACGGCCTGAAGCTGATCACCGACGGGATGCACTTCCTGGCCGACGTGATCCGCGTCGTCATCGACCTGCTCACCCTGAACTGGGCCAAGGCCTGGAGCGACCTCGGCCGCGTCGGGCGCGACATGGTCAAGGGGATGGCCGATCAGGTGCAGGGTCTGGTCGGCGTCGTCGACGGGGCGGTGAAGGGCATTCAGCGGCTCTGGTATGCCGCGACCCACCACGGCCAGCTGCCCCAGGAGCCGGCGCCCAGGGCCGCGCCTGCGCCCGCGCGCCCGAACCCCGCCGCCGCACCCGCGCCGGCTGGCGACAGCTCGCTGCCGGCAGGGATGCGCCGCAACAACCCGGGCAACCTTCGCCGCTGGGGCGACGCGCCGATAGAGGGCGGCTTCGCCCATTTCGCGACGGCGCAGGACGGCCTCACGGCCATGGCGAAGAACCTGATCCGCTACGGCCAGCGCGGCCTCGACACGGTGAAGGCGATCATCTCCACGTGGGCGCCGGCGAACGAGAACGACACGGCGGCCTATATCCGCTCAGTATCAAAGCAGCTCGGCGTCGGGGCCAACCAGGCGCTCAACCTCGCGGACCCGGCCACGCTGCAGAAGCTGATGCACGCCATCACGCTGCACGAGAACGGTCGCGACCCCTATTCGTCGGGGCTCTACGGCCAGGCCGCCGCGTCGGCGCTGAACGGCGCAGGCCGCGCGCCGGTGCAGATGAGCCAGAAGACGGACATCCACGTGCACGGCGCTGGCGATCCCCAAGCCGCCGGGCGGGCGGTGGCCGGCGAGCAGCAGCGGGTGAATGGCAACCTGATCCGCAACTTGAAGGGGCTGGCGAGCTGATGGCTGGCCTCCTGGATCTGGTCACCTTCAGCCCAAAGCGCAGCATCGGCAGCTTCTCAACCTATGTGGCGATCGAGGAACAGCACACCGACGAGCTGACGATCACCCAGCATCCCGTCGAGAAGGGGCCTGAGGTTTCCGACCACGCCTTCAAGAACCCGTCCCAGCTGGTCATCCATGCCGGCTGGTCCAATTCCAGCCTGGCCGCGCTCACCCAAGGCATCAGCGATCTGCTGTCCGGCGACGTCGGGTCCCTGCTGCGGCCCAGCTACGCGAAGGACGTGTACGACCAGTTGCTCAGCCTGCAGGCCACGCGCGAGCCCTTCGACGTCCATACCGGCAAGCGCTCCTACACGAGCATGTTGATGCGCTCGATCGCGGTCACCACGAACGCCGAGACCGAGAACGTGCTCGTGGTCACGGCGACCTTCCAGCAGGTGATCATCGTGCAGACCCAGGTCACCGCCGTGCCCGCCGCCAACGTCCAGGCCAACCCGGCCAAGACCGCGGCCCCGGTGAACGCCGGCACGAAACAGCCGCAGGCCGCCGCGCTCAGCCCGGGAGGCTGACGTGGCCACGTTCGAGATCCCACTGACGCCGGAGGCGCAGACGTTCCGCATCGCGCTGGCCGGCGTGAGCTACCAGCTGACCCTGCTCTGGCGCGAGACGACGGAGGGCGGCTGGACTTTGGACATCGCCAACGATGGCGGCTCGCCGCTGGTCCAGGGAATCCCGCTGGTCACCGGCGCCGACCTGCTGGAGCCGTACGCCTACCTCGGGTTCGGCGGGCAGCTGATCGTCCAGACCGATCACCAAGTTGGTGCGGTCCCGACCTACGCGAACCTCGGCCAGGCCTCGCACCTCTACTTCTTGGATTAGCGGCCGGACCTAGCGCTCGGCGGTGAGCGCCGCTTCGATCATGGCTCTGATCGCCTCAGACCGCGTCATCCCGCGGCTAGACGCCCAGGCCTCAACCTTCTGAACTACGCCCGGCGAGAGGCGGACCGTAATGGTGGGGTCTTGGCCCGTTGCAGGGCGACCGCGCTTTTTTTGCGATACGGGAATTGACATGCGACTTAATGTGTCGCAGAAAAGGCGGGCCAAGGCAAGGGCTGGTACCCCTCGCCAAGGCCCTAACCCAGAACCGACGAATGGAGCTCGTCATGTCCCAAGCTGCCCTTACATATAGCACCGACCGCGCCGCGCGCGAGTTGGCTGCCGATCTCCTCGCCCCCTTCTTCCCCGGCTGGCGCGGCGAAGCGCCGGAGCCGGCGCTCGCGACCCCGATCAACAACCGCCCGGCCCCCGCCGCGGCGCGCGTTCTGGAGTTTGCGTGATGCGAGGGCACGCGACACGTCGCGCCCTGTTGTCGGCGGCGCCCACCATCGCCGCCTTGGCGGCGGTCCCATTCACCGCTCAAGCTGAGCAGCCGAAGGATCAGCGCAACGACCCTCGCGCCTACATCGAGTATGTCGCGGGCCTCCATCCCAAGGGGCGGCTGGCCGCGACCAAGGCGATGTCGCTGGGGCTCAAGCCGCACGACTGCATGAGCGTGCAGTTGCATGACCATCACCCTGGCGTGGACCTGCCGCGGCTGACCTTCGGAGAGCCGGAGAAGTCCCTGGTCAACGTCATCGTCAGCCCCGCCGAGTTGTGGGTCCGCGACGGGGTGACCTTCTGATGGCCGCCGCGAAGCAATCCACGGCCATCGAGCTGCCGCCGCTGAACATTCAGACGATCGAGGTTCCGATTGTCGGCGACAGCGGGCTGATCTGCCATGCGTGGTCGAAGAAGGCCCGCGAACAGATGCTGGCCAAGCAGATGAAGAAGGCGACGTCGGCGAAGTCGGCGAAGGACCCGTTCCGCGATTTCTGCGAGAGCCTCTACTGGCTGGACGACATGCCTGACGAACCTAAGCCAGAGGACGTGGAACGGGCGCGGTTCGGGTTCCCCGCGGTGGCGTTCAAGGGCGCGGCAGTCACCGCCGTCACCACCATGGGATCGATGACGAAAGTCATGGCTCGCCAGTGCTTTCACATCGTCGGCGAGTACGTTGAGCTTCTCGGCGACGCGCCTTCGATGCGCGAGGATATGGTGCGCGTTGGCATGGGGACGGCGGACATCCGCTTCCGCGGAGAGTTCGAGCGCTGGGCGGCGGTGCTGCGGATCCAGCACAACGCCTCGGTGCTCTCAGCGGAACAGGTCGTCAGCCTCGTCCATGCCGGCGGGTTCGGTGTCGGGATCGGCGACTGGCGACCGGAGAAGGACGGCGTCTCCGGCCGCTTCCACGTGGCCACCGCCGAAGAAATGGCGGCGTTCCAATGAGCGCGGTCAGGTGGCTGTGGCGGGAGGGCGCGCATGTGCGGCTCGACGCCAACAAGGCCGGGCGCGAAATGGAAGATATCCGGCGCCGCAACGGCGACCGGCTGACGCCGGAAGCGGTGCTTGAGCGGGCAAGAAGCGCCAACTCAGCGCTGCACGAGCATTTCGAATGGGACAACGACAAGGCGGCCGAGCAACACCGTCTCGGCCAGGCCGGAGAGTTGATCCGGTCAATCCAGATCGACGTCTCCAAGTCGAACCTTGAGATCAAGCCCATTCGGGCGTTCGTAAACGTTCAGCAGGGCGGCTCTCAGCACTACACCTCAACGGTGCACGCGCTGAGCGACGCTGAGCTTCGCGCCCAGGTCCTCGCCAAGGCCTGGGACGATCTGGAGGCGTGGCGGCGACGTCACGCAGAGCTCACCGAGTTCGCGAAGATCTTCGCGAGCATCGATGAGGCTCGGGTCGCCATCAAAGGATCCGAAACGAGGTAGGGCAGGCAAGGCGTGGCTCGGCGCGGCAAGGCTTGTCGAGGCGAGGCCTGGCTAGGCTGGTCACGGCAGGGCAGGCAAGTCATGGCCTGGCATGGTCGGGCTCGGCCTGGCGCCGCAGCGCTGGTCTAAGAGGGGCGGCTTCGGTCGCCCCTCACACCCGTCAAATGATCGGCTCCGCAAGGCAGCGGCAGTGGCCCTGAGGGCAGGCCTCACAAAGACCGGCGTGACCGTTCAGCGGCTCCTGATCCCACCTAAATGTCTTGCCATTGCGGGCGGCGCAGGTGGTGCAGACGGCCGCGTCGCCGGCGCTGCGCCACTTGTAGGTCTCGCTACCAACGGCGGCGGCTCGCTTGCTGGTCAGATGAAAAGCGGCCGCAGATCTGCGGCGTAGATCGGCCACCTGGGCCGCCTCATCCTCGGCGATCTGCTCCGGCGTACGGTTGCGGCGCCGAGTTCGCGGGAGCCTCGGCTCGGCAAGAATATGCAGCTCTTCCGGATCGTCCGGCTCGAGGGGCAGCGCAACCGGGTTTGTGTTCGGCCGCCGATGCGGGCGGAACAGCCACTCGAGTAGCTTCATGGCGGGCCCCCTAAAGATGGGCTGCTCGCCTCGGCTAGCCCAGCGGGGAGGTTGCATGTCTCGGCAGTGGCTTCGCAAGGCCTCGCTCATCGTCTCCGGCCAGGGTGAGGCCATCGACCTTGCCGAGCTTCGCTTCACCTTCAAGATCAAGCAGTACGATCTGCAGACGCCGAGCACCGCCTATATTCGGATCTACAATCTGACCGAGAACACGGCGAACAAGATTCAAAAGGAGTTCACCAGCGTCACGCTAAACGCTGGCTACCAGGACAACTTCGGCACCATCTTTGTTGGCACGATCATTCAGGTGCGCCGCGGGCGCGAAAGCGCGACCGACACCTACGTCGACATCATCGCCGCCGATGGGGACGACAAGATCAATACAGCGACAATCAGCCTATCCGTCGGAAAGGGCACGACGTTCGACGATCGTCTTAAGGTGCTGACCGGGGCGCTTGGCGTCCGCACTGGACAGGTGGCGCCGCTGCCCTCGGGGGCGCTCCCCCGCGGCCGCGTCTTCTACGGAGCGGCCAAAGATCACCTGCGAGACTTCTCGTTTTCGACCGGCACGCGATGGAGCATTCAGCGCGGGATGTTTCAGGCGCTGCCGCTCAACGGCTATCTCCCCGGTGAGGCGGTCGTGCTCTCGTCCGCGACGGGGATGCTCGGGATGCCGGAGCAGACGGAGATCGGCATCCGGGTGAAGTGTCTTCTGAACCCGAGGATCGGCGTCGGCACCAGAGTGCAGATCGATAACAAATCGATCCAGCAGGCCACCCTGAACCTAAGCAATGCGCCGGGCGGCGGCGCGAACGGCTTCCTTCCACGCATCACCGACGACGGCTTCTACAGAACATGCGTCGCGGAGCTCTCGGGCGATACCCGCGGCAACGACTGGACGAGCGACCTGATCTGCATCGCCGCTGGCGATCCCGTCACTCAAGCCCTGAACAATCGAGGCTACGTCTGATGGACTCGCGCGAATACGCCAACGACTATGAGGAATCGATCCGCGCGGCGCTCGACGGGCGGCAGACGCGCATCTGGACCTCGCTGCCGGGCATCGTGCAATCCTTCGACGCGATCGCTCAAACCTGTGTCGTCCAGCCGTCTATTCAGGGGCGGGTGGCGAAGCCCGACGGGTCGGTTCAGCCGATCAACCTGCCGCTGCTGCTCGACTGCCCGGTGCTCTTCCCGAGTGGGGGAGGGGTCACCCTGACGTTCCCGATCAAGAAAGGCGACGAGTGCCTGGTCTGGTTCGCCTCTCGCGGCATGGACTTCTGGTGGCAGCTCGGGGGCATACAGCCACCAGCCGAAGCCAGAATGCACGATCTGTCCGACGGCTTCGTCATGGTCGGCCCGCGGTCGCAGCCTCGGGTGCTGGCCAACATCTCGACGACCCATGCTCAGCTGCGCAGTGACGATGGCGTGGCGTTCGTCGACCTCGATCCGACCGGCCACGTCGTGAAAGTGACGGCGCCTGGCGGGATCGTCCTCGACGGGCCGGTGCACATCACGGGGGTCACGACGGCGGACCAGGACATCAACGTCACCGGCACCGTCACAGCTTCAACCGACGTCATCGGCGGCGGTAAGCACCTGAAAACGCATATTCATAGTGGCGTGACGGCGGGAACGGCCAACACGGGAGCACCGACCTGATGCGCGTGCGAGCGATGGACGCCAACGGCGACGCGCGCTTCGGCCATGGGCAACTCGACTTCCTGGCCGACAGTCCTGAGGCGGTCGCGCAGCTGGTCGGCACCCGGCTGCGGCTCTCGGTCGGCGAGTGGTTCCTCGATGTCTCCGCGGGAATGCCTTGGGCGACCGACGTCCTGGGCGTCCGCACCGCGGCCACCCGGGACCAGGCCATCCGCCAGCGGATCCTTGGGACGGCGGGCGTGAACTCGATCCTGAGCTATGCGAGCTCGGTCACCGACCGGGCGTTCAGGGCCGACGTGACCATCGACACGACGTTCGGGAGTGTGACGGTCACGCTCACCGCGACGCCCGCGCCCGTGCTTGGCGGCCTCGACTTCCGGTTCGCCAGCAACTCCGACCTCCTCACCCTGATCTAGCGGAGCGCGCCCGATGACGACGCCTGTGGCGCAGATCACCGCGACCGGCATATCGGCGCCGAGCTATGCGGACGTGCTGGCCTGGTATCAGGCGCAGTACCGGAGCATCTACGGCTCCGACGTGGTGCTCGACGCCGACACGCAGGACGGTCAGTGGGTGGCCATTCAAGCCGCTGCCCTGAACGACGCCAACGCCATGGCGGTCGCGGTCTACAACGCCCGCGGCCCGGCCACCGCGCAGGGTGGGGGCCTGTCGAGCATCGTGAAGATCAACGGCCTTCTGCGGCACGTTCCGAGCAGCTCGACGGCTACCGTCACCATCGTCGGCCAGGCGTTCACCCTGATCGAGAACGGCAAGGTCAAGGACAGCGCCGGCAACGCCTGGAGCCTGCCCAACAGCGTGGTGATCCCCGTCGGCGGCTCGATCGACGTCACGGCGACGTGCGATGTCGCCGGCGCGATCACCGCGGGCATCGGGGCCATCGCGCAGATCTTCACCCCCACGCTCGGCTGGCAGAGCGTCACCAACGCCGCGGCGGCGACCGTCGGGGCCCCGGTGGAGAGCGACGCAGCCTTGCGCCAGCGTCAGGCGATCTCCACCGCGCTCCCGGCTCAGACGCCGCTGCAGGCCATCGTGGCGGCGGTCCAGGGCCTTTCGGGTGTCACGCTGGTCAAGCCCTACGAGAACAACACCAGTTCCACGGACGCGAACGGCATCCCGGCCTGGAGCATCGCCCTCGTGGTGCAGGGCGGCGTCAACGGCGCCATCGCCTCGGCGATCCTGAACAAGAAGATCCCGGGCGGCCCGACCTTTGGCTCGACCACGGTCTCGGCGCTCGATCCCTACGGCGTCGCCAAGCCGATCTCCTTCTCTCGGCCGAGCCTCGTCCAGATCCAGGCCCAGGTCACGATCCACCCGCTGGCCGGCTACACGAGCGTGATCGGCGACAATATCCTCCAGGCCGTCGTCGACTACATCAACGGCCTCGACCCGAGCCTGGCATCGTCGCGCACCTATTCGCCTGACGTGGTGAAGCTGCTGACCGGCCTCGGGATCGGCACCAGCGTCTACCGCGGCCGCCTCTACCTGCCGGCGAACCTCTTCGGCGGCGCGGGCGCCGGGACCTACGAAGTGACCGGCCTGCAGATCTGCGTCGTCGGCGGATCCCTTGGCACGGCCGACATCGCCATCGCCTTCAACCAGCTGGCGCAGGCCCAGCTCACCAACGTCAGCCTGGTCACGGCCTGATGAGCGCCTACACCGACCTGATCACGTCGGAGCACGCGGACAAGGTCAGGTTCGTCGCCACCGTCGACGCTTCGACCAAGCCCTTCGCGGACCTCGCGGCGGTGCTCGATGCGATGTCGGGCGCGTTCGATCTCGACAGCGCTGTCGGCGCGCAACTCGACATCGTCGGGCAATGGGTCGGGATCAGCCGGCAGGTCGTGATCCCGATCGCGGCCGCCTACTTCTCCTGGGACACCGCAGGCCTTGGATGGGACCGGGGGTTCTGGCGCCGGCCCTTCGATCCGACCCAGGGCATCACGTCTCTGCCGGACGAGCCCTACCGGACGCTGCTGCGGGCGACGGTCGCGCTCAATCAGTGGGATGGCACGCTGCCCAGCGCGCAGGCCGCCATCGCGCCGGTGTTTCCGAACAACCCGGTGGCGATTTCGGACAACCAGAACATGACGATGACGGTCATCGTCAGCGGCCCATCTCCCGATCCGGTGACGGTCGCCCTCCTGACCGGCGGCTACCTCGCGCTGCGGCCAGGCTGCATCGGCATCAGCTACCTCTTCAGCTCCGCGCCGCCCGCTCCAGTGTTCGGCTGGGACGTCGTCAATTCCTACTTCGGCGGCTGGGACCAGGGCGCCTGGGGCGTCCCCACACCACCCGTCTGATTGCGGCCCGGCGCGGCCGGACCTTCCCCACCATCGAGATTGAGGAGATCGCCAGCGCATGCCGGTGAATGAGTACCTCCCTTGGGCCGTTGGTACGGGCTCAAACGTCGAGAACCACACGACCTTCGCGGCCGACCCCGATCTCTCGCTCGGTTTCGAGTCGGGCCAGGCGCGCTCCGCGCCGGCGAACACCCTGTGGCGCCAGCATTCGGTCGCCGTCGCGGCGCTCGCCCAGCTGATCTGCAACTCGCAGGGCGTCGACATGCACGATGACGGGAGCGTCGCGACGTTCCTGACCAACCTGCAGAACATGATCGCCTCGGTGGGCGGGGCCGGCGCCTCGGTGGGCACAGCGTCCGACCTTTGGGTCGGAACGAACAACACCAAGTTCGCCACGGCGCTCGCGCTGGCGAATGCGATGCTGCCGCAGACGCTGACCGACGCCTCCAGCATCGCGTGGAACATGGCCCTTGGCGGGAACGCCGAGGTGACGATTGGCGGCAACAGGACGCTGGCGCAGCCGACCGGCCTTCTCAAGCGCTCGACGGGCTCGCTCCATGTGATCCAGGACGCCACCGGAAGCCGGCTGCTGTCCTATGCGGCGTGCTTTGACTTCCGAAGCGCTGGCGTGCCGACGCTGAGCACGACCGGCGGCAAGCGCGACATCCTCTATTACGAAGTGGTCGACCCCGTCGCGCCGCTGATCGTCATCTCGCCGTCGCTGTCGGCCTGATGCGCCCGCATCTGAACCATATGCTGATGGGTGGCGCGGCCACCCTCGCATACCTCGCTGTAGGCGGCGGCGGCGGCGGCGGCTTCCAGTCCGGCGCCGGGGGCGGCGGCGGCGAGGTCAAGGCGGGCTCGCTGCAGTACGCGCGCGGCACCTTCACCGTCACCGTTGGCGTAGGTGGGAACGGCGCCACGACAACCGGGGTCACGGGCGGCAATGGCGGTAGCTCATCCATTTCCGGAAAGGTCACGGCAGGCGGCGGCGGCGGCGGCGGCAGCTACAACGGCATTTCGGGCGCATCGGCGCCCGGCGGTGGCGGTGGCGGCGCCTTTACGAGCGGCGTTGGCGGACCCAGCACCGGAACGGGCTTTGCCGGCGGCGCGGCGGCCGCGTCGGGCGCCAACGGCGGCGGCGGCGGCGCGGGCAACGCGGCGCCCGGCCCCACGACCAACGGCAAACCGGGGACGCTCAGCGCCACCGCGGCCGGCGGCGGACAGACC